>DAIDJA010000009.1:7801-14614 GCA_027451605.1 Acidimicrobiales bacterium | reverse complement strand
TTTAGGAATTGCCTTACCGGTTCTGTCCGACTCTAATCCCAAGGGTCTTAAATACTCTTTGCCCATAGATCGCACAAGCATAACCATGGCTCTGGTCTCGTTGTCGATTTCTAAATTCATATCCACTCCAGCCAGTCCGTAGACATGTTTGAAAAAGATAACAAGTCATCATGACATGAGGCCCTTGCTCCGAAAAGACAAGTTACATCAAAGGATTCCCGCCACCATCGTTCAACCGGATGATCTTTCATATATCCGTGTCCTCCGAGTAGCTGCAAGGTTAAATCGATGATCCCCGGTGAAACTTCGCAAAGTTTCATATATGATTGATTTACGAGCCACATTCCGTATTGTTGTTCAACTCTTGGAGATTCTTCAATAATTGACGATCCCATATATAGGGCCAATCTGCAGGATTCAAGGTTGGTCACAGCAGATGACATCGCAAAAGCATTCGCCTGGTGCCCCAAGATGGGTTTATCGAACACCATGCGTTCCAAGCCGTATTTTATTCCGTATTCTGAAGCTGCATCGGCAAGCCCCAATAACATGGCCGAAATCCACAGCCTAATAAGGGTTCTGATATATAGACCTTCCTCCAAGCTAATCGGCACATAAAAATTAGCATCTTTCAGTGAGAATTCAACTCTTATTCCGCCTGCAGTTTGTATTCCGCCCCAATTTACTTGGGAAGCCACAATTTTGTCGCTGCCGATTACGGCCATAAAATCAAGCCCAACAACGTAGAGGTTTGATTTCATAGTCTCTTTGTTATCGACGTTCCACTCGCCGACATCTCCGGGTAGCCATTTTTGGATTTGAGAATCATCGACATCTTTATTTAGAGCTTTTACAAAGGCCACTCTGAATACAGGGTTCCCGATTTGTTTGGCAGGAATGTTAGACGGTACAACTAAATTATGAGTAGTATTTTTAGTCTCAAGCACATTTATTATTGGTGATATCGGTATTGATATTTCATGTCTGATGATTCCTGATATATCACCGGCCGACAATGCGCTGAAGGCTGCCACGACAGCGCCGGGATTGAAATCCCCTCCGAGGTCACTTCTTAGTAATAATGAAGATATACCGAGATTGCAATAAGAGTTATGGATATTTGAATCCCATACCTTATCGTAATGAGATGAGTCTTGATTAATAGAAAATGCTTTTGATGAAAATTTGTTACATATCGAATACAATTCATCAATTTCTTCGGACAAACTAAAGTCAATCACTTCATATCTTATTGGGGTTTAAATTTTAATATTTCCATATCTAGTTGGCGTCAACATATATGTTTTTCGATTGCAGATACATTTCAATACCATACTTGCCTCCTTCTTTACCGTGTCCGCTTTGCTTAAATCCTCCGAATGGCGCAGTATGCGGCACAACTCCGTATGCATTTATCCATATCATCCCGGCGCGTAGTTGTCTGGATATTCGTAATGCACGCGAAATATCCTTTGTCCAGACTGCGGCTCCCAATCCATACTTTGTGTCATTTGCCAGTCGGACTGCTTCATCTTCATCTCTGAATTTTTGAACGGCAACTATGGGCCCGAAAATTTCGTCTTTTAGGATTCGATCGGACTCTTTAAGACCGGTGATAATAGTGGGATTAAAGAAATAACCCAGAGGGAGTTCCGATGTCGGGCGGTCTCCGCCAAGGACAATGTTTCCTCCTTTTTGTACGGCATCGTAAACCGTCGAAGTAACTTTGTTGAGATGGCTCTGAGTTATGAGCGGTCCTAAAACGGTTTGTTTTTCGGCGGGGTCTCCTACTTTGAGCAATTTCGTCATAGCAATGAGTTTGTCAACTAATTGATCATAAATTTCTTCGTGAACGTATATTCTGCTACCGGCGACGCATGCTTGTCCGGTCAGGGCAAAGGCTCCTATTGCACTTTGGAATGCGGCACTGTCCAAGTTGGCGTCAGGGAAAATCAAATTCGGTGATTTTCCACCCAACTCCAAGATAGTCGGAGTTAGATATTTATTTGCAGCATTTGCCACCTGTTTACCGGCAAAAGCAGATCCGGTAAAGCTGATTATATCAACGGATTTATTTGATATCAGGTCCGAACCGACCTTGTGATCTCCTAAGATTACGTTGACTGTTCCGTCGGGAAGTCCGGCCTCTTTGGCAAGTTGAGCGAATTTCAAGGCGGGAAAGGAGGCAAGGGGGGATGGCTTTATTACCACAGAATTTCCTGCCGCCAATGCCGCTCCCGCTTTGGAGCCCAAAAAAAGCGAAGGTGTGTTGTAGGCAGTGATGATCGCTGCAACACCGAACGGTTCTTTCAGGGTGAAATCAAAACCGGTAGCGGAAGTAACGGGTATGACATCGGAGGTTATTTTATCTATCCAACTTGCAAAATGTGATATGTTTTTCTCAAGGGCGGCGACAGAAAATTTTTCAACGATCGTTATCGGAACGCCATTTTCCGTGCTTTCAAGTTTGATGAGCTCGTCTTTATTTTCTCTTATCATGGCTGCCAAGTTTTCAAGAACCTTTTGGCGCTTACCGATTGAATACTTACCCCAAGTTTCTTCATAAGCGATTCCGGCCGACTTTACGGCGAGATCAACAATGGAACCATTGGCTGAAGACAGTTCACAAATAGTTTCTTGGGTAGCAGGATTTTCACAGGTGAAACATGTATCTGATTCAATAGGTTTCCCGTTTACAAATGAGGCCGTGTGAGGAGGTAACATGTCAGATGGCTTTAACTATTAGGACAATATGCCACAGCCGCTGCCGAACAAGTGTGGATAAATTTATTTTATTGGTCATCGGGTAGGTATCCTTTAGCGACTGCGGCTTTGACAGTATCGGGGACCTGCCACCAAATATCAATATCCCAATCAGCTGCAACTACCTTTGCAACGTTGTACCCACCGCCCAAAATTACCATGCCACCGGGGTGAGTGCTTGCACCGCCAACGTAGAACCCTTCAATGGGCGTCTTATATGACGAGCATTCCATATTTGGTCTGTTATACCCCATCTGGATTGAAATATATGCCCCGTGCTTAATGGCACCTCGTTTCATGGTAGGCAAATGTCTCTCTATGTCTTTGGGGGTCCAAGGGAGTTCGATGCGCAGATTTGCATTTTTCAGGTTTGGGGCATACTTTGCCCACGTATCGAATGCTCTTGCCGCCAGTTCATTTTTGTAGCTTACCCAGTCAATATCATACGGTGCAAGGCATTCGTATCTTAAAACTTCGCAGTTGCCATACTCTTTCAAATGGTTCGCCGCCAATAGTGGGTCAAAAATTGAAGGGCAACTGACATGCCCGACCTTCCCGTTTGGAGCAACATTGTTTGTTGCGTCTTCGAAATGCGCAGTTACGTCATTCGGTCCGTTTATTCCAAATGTAACGTTTAAAGATCGACTAAGGTCATTCGGTCTATTATTATAAACGGGCGGATCGCCGACAATTCCCCAATTCATTACAAATAAGCTTGTTTCGTCATATTCCCAGGCCGCGGCGCTTTCCGTTACGATGCCGGGAAGTAGCGAAGTGTCAATAAGCTCATTAAAGTTTTGAGTTGGATTTAACGTGCTTACTATTACGTCGGCGTAAATGGCGCCGCCATCATCCAATTTAACTCCGACAGCTTTATTGTTCGAAACCAGAATTTCTCTGACTTCTGTGGCGGTAACCACCTCTCCCCCGAATCTTTCCAGGGAACGTCTGAGAGCAGATGCCATCTGATGAGATCCTCCGGCGACTAAGGTTGCCTGCATTAGCCTATAGACATAAATAGGCGTAAGAAAACCCATTCCGCCGCCGTCGGGATCGAGGCCGAACATTGACGCCAGATATAACAGCGCTCCTACTATTCGATCGTCTTTGAATCCAAAATCTTCGATCGCTTCCCGGGGAGTCAATTCTGCTAATTCATTGAGCCATCTCCCTAAGTCTCCACAGTTTTCAAGCATTTCAATTTGCTCCAGTGGGTCGACCGGAGGCATATATGTAGCCGGTATAATAAACTCGTCTGACGCTTGTTTGAAAAGATTATATAAATTTCTGAACGTTTCGGCATCGGTCGGAGAAATATTTCTTACCGATTCGACCGATTTTTCTATATCCGAATATAGGATCAGACTTGAATCTTCGAAGAGGAAGGAATTTTGGACCTCCGGCCTTATGAATTTTAAACCGAATTTACTTAACTCTAAGTCACGGTAGGGAGGCATCAATTCTGACAGCAACATATACATTGCGTGACTGTTGAGTTTAAGCCCGGAGAGTTCCTGAGTCATTAATCCCCCTCCGCTTTCAACATTTTTTTCAATTACTTTAACTTTTGCACCGGCTTTGGCAAGATAGGAGGCGCAAGTCAGTCCGTTCGGACCTGCTCCCAGTACAAGAATTTCAATTGGCTTTGACATTTTGAGTGTACCTTTCGATGAATTTCTCCATGGGAGATGAGACCCACCACTCCTGATTTCTTATTCCCAAATCTTCGGCAACTACGCATGCTGCGACATAGCCGTTTCCTAAATGGGTTAAGGAAGCGGGCCATATGCCCTGAGAGAAATATAGTCCGTTAATTTTTGACCGTGGATTTATCCGACCCGTATACCATTGGGGACCGGAGTTGTCTCCCCCGATTTCGTGTCCGAAAATCGCCGAAGGATTTCGTCTCCAGTTGTCAAGCGGAGTGAAATACAGGCTGTCCACGATCTGGTTTCTAAATCCGGGTGCCAGTTTTTCCATCATTTCTGCGTGTGCATCATGAACTTTATCAATAAGTTCTTTGTTGTCCCAAGCTCCGAAACCGCCGTAGTCATCGAGGCTGACCGGATATTCAATTTCAACGGAGAGCGTACATCGCCCATCTTTGGACATTCGAGATCGATCCTGACCTGTTTGATTATAGATTTCGGCGATATCGCCTAAAACTTCCATAGTCTTTTCTTGATGGTATAACTCTTGAGATAAGTGTGCGTGTTCCCAAGAGTCATAGGGCCTAAGTACAAAAGGTGAAATATCCACATCTTTATTCCACTCACGTGATCCCCAATTTGGAAGACCGTTTATTAAAAAATGTGAAATAAATGCACAATGACCCTGTGACTCCCAGGCGCTAATTTTACTCTTAAGTTCGGGGTCCCGTGTTTTAAGTTTGTCTCCGTCAAGCAACTGACCCACTATGGGAGGTGAGACATTAAATACGACGGCTTTTGCAGCGATAATTTCTTTTATGGGGTACGGGGATTCATCGCTTATAACGACTGTATGCGGACCACTTTGCCCCTCCGGCGACAAATCTACCGATTTTACCGGTGCGTTAAGCAAGAGAGTGCCGCCATGATGCCTGAAACACCTTACAAGGGCGTGCACCAAAGTATGCATACCGCCTTTTGGCGTTCCGGTTGCCAATAATGAACTTAGCATTACGGCGACCGACCCTTCCCCCGGCATGGATACATCTCCGAAGAGCCCTATATCCGCAGCGGCCAGCCACAGCATTTTTACATGTTCTTCGGTGAAAAGGTTATCGAGTAGATCTAACCCGTTAAGTCGTCGCATTTCAGATGGTGATATTCCGGCGCAGTTCCCCAGGTTAAAGAACATCTCCTCACCTTCTTGGGTCGGCGGTTTGAAAAATAGCCATAACAGGTCCAATGCCTGAGGTAAAAGTTTCTCGCGTAATGCGACGGTAGTATTGGCATCCTTTTGTGACAGACGCTCCAATTCCCGACGTTGAAGATCAAGATCATAATAATATATATAGTTTTTCCCGTCCGGCCAGACAACCGCCGCACCTGATTTGCCCAACAAAAGGTCAAATCCGAATTTGTCCAACTCTAGATCTCCCCATACGGGACTCATTGGGAGGAAACAAACCGCAGCATGTGTATCGGTGGGATTCTCTCCGCCGAATAAGTCTTCGGTCAAAGCAAATGCGCCACATTCATTTCTGCTTTCTACTATGGCTACGTTTAACCCCGCTTTGGCAAGATATGCGCCGCAGGTTAGACCGTTTACGCCCGCGCCAACTATTATCACATCATAACTTTTCCCGAAATCATCCGAATATTTCATTCAAGCTCCCTTCCTGATTGATGTTCATCTGCTGTAATTCTTTTTAATTAATTAAAAAGGCCTTCAACCCTTGTCCGCCTTGCTAAATTATGTTGTTCCAACCTCAAGTTCATTTTCGTCTTCTGATACAACTTCTCCGTTTTTGAGGGAAAGCCTTTCCTTAAGTGATGACGGTTGAGTCTTCCTTTCCCACTGGATAGTTCCTTCATCGATTTCCGGGGTCTTCATGCGAAGAGCCCATCTGATCACTAATTTGAGAATTTTGAAGCTAAGCGCCAGTTTAATTATTGACCCGATATCTTCGGACCTTATCCTTATGTTTGTTTCCCAAGTTACCGGAGCGTGGGTAACTCCGCTTAAAACCACTTCTTTATTTTCTGAAGTTACCTTAAATTCTCCTAAATTTAGCTGAAGTTCGCGCTTACCCAATCCTCTTGATCGAATTTTCACAATTTAATACTCCTTTCTGTTTGGATTGAAACATTTCTGAAATTGTCCGTTAAATCCAGCAACATTTATTTCCCCGGGTCATAATCTAACGAATTAAGAAGGATGCGACGTCGGACCAATATGCAAATGTTTTCTGCATGTTCGAGAGCTGCTTCCATCAAAGCAACTGACTCATATTTGCGTTGCAGTGAAAATATCCGCTCAGAAAAGTAAGCAATTTCATCCTTGACCAACTGTTCTAAGTTGGTTTGATATAGGACTATGTCTTTAGGGCGAAATCCGACGGAC
>DAIDJA010000009.1:4690-7791 GCA_027451605.1 Acidimicrobiales bacterium | reverse complement strand
GGACTCGTTCAGTCCGGCATTACGCATAGCTGTTAAGCACTCAATTAAATCGACACTTAGAGAATCATAGTCGCCATTTTTTGTGAATTTAATAAGTCCCAAATTTTCCAAATCGGATATCTCAGACTCTTCTAAACCGCTTGTAGAAAGCATTGACTCTTTGCTCCTGGTGTTTCCGCTGTCACTTATCGTACCTACGGCGAGCAAAGATTCCTCAAGGGTTTTACGAATCATTTCTTTGACTTTTTCAATACCGTACTCGTCCAAAAGTTGTTTTACTACGGAAAGAGGTACGTGACGATCCCTAAGGGTTCTTATGACTTTAATAACACTGACCGAATCCGGATGATAATATGCCATATTGTGGGCAGTTTTGACGGGCGGCGGTAAAACTTTAAGAGAAACATAATGATGTACAGTGGCTTTGGTAACTCCGGTAAGTTTAATTATTTCTCCGATCGTGAGAAATCCGCGGTTGACGTATTCAACCTTGTCCACATAGGGAGCGAAACTGTTATCAACTTCAACTCCATCATATGTAAGAATGTCAGCTACTTGACGTGTGTCAGGTGTCATATAATACATGATGCATGAAATTTGCTGCAATAAATAGGGACTTTAGTCCCAATTATTAGGCAAAATTAATTTGACTCGTTCCTACCACAGGGATTGAACTTCTTTAAAATGGGAATTTGGGTTGAATTAAATTAATTGAAATTTTGAACATTTTTGTTGTCGGTGCCGTAACTGTTTCGATTCATTTTATGTCATCGATTTTGGTAATTAAAATAATAAATATTCTTGCGGTGTGGCAGCTATAACCTGTTAGCGCAAGACCGAAAGCAACAACAATATTAATATTGCTGCTGCCTTCGGACACATTGTCGTTAACTTCTGCGAACTTTTAAAATTTAAAATCGTATGGCGACCAGTTAATAATATGATTATGTGACTTTAGCCCCTACAATTAAGACATGTAGTTGAATATCATGTACTATATGATACCTTACACTTAGAATCATTTTAGGTAGATTCATTAATAGGTGTAGGCCTCAGGAAATAGGTTAAATTCTATAGTTCTCACATGTATTTGTGAGTCGGATGAATCTGCGAGGTTAGTGATATGCCGTTTAAATTGGAAGGTCCGGAGTCGGATGAAGAGCAGCAAGTTAGGCAGGAAACTCATCGTTTTGCCAAAGAAGTACTGCGCCCTGCAAGTTTAAAGCTTGATAAGCTCGACCCGCAGTCCGTCATTGCCAAAGATTCAGTGCTTTGGGATGTATTTAGGTCATGGTATGGACAGGCAAATCATGTGAGTACTCAAGTGGTGTCAGATGAAGGCGGAGAATCCTTGAGCCCCTATGCCAACTGTATTGTTTTTGAAGAACTTGGGTGGGGGGCTGCTGATTTGGCCATCAGTCTGGGTGTCGCGGGTTTTCCTTTTGAGCTTGCGGCTCCGATCGCAGCCCTGACGGGAAATCAGCAGTTATTAGACGAGGTAATTGAACCTTTCCATAAGGATCGTGAAGGAAAGATAATCGGATGTTGGGCAATCACTGAACCGGGCCACGGATCCGATACCCTCGGTGTGGGTACCGAACCTTTTTATAAGCCTGAGACTGCCGGGAACTGTAGAGCCCGTCAGGATGGATCCGATTGGATTATTAGTGGCCAGAAGTCAGCATGGGTCTCAAACGGAACAATTGCCACACATGCCTTACTGTTCTGTACCATTGAACCCAGTTCAGGAATGGCAGGCGGAGGAGTATTTGTCGTACCGTTAAGCGGTCCTAATGTGACGCGGGGAAATGCTCTGGATAAACTTGGTCAGCGTGCTTTAAATCAAGGTGAAATATATTTTGATGATGTCAGAGTACCGGCTGGATTTCTTTTGGGAGGGCCTGAACTCTATCCAGTCTTACTTCGAGCTACGTTAGCGTCGGCTAATTCAGGCATGGGGGTGATATTTAGCGGTCTTGCCAGAGCAGCTTTTGAAGAAGCCCTGGATTATTCAAGAAATCGCGTGCAGGGTGCTAAGACCATTTCGGATCACCAACTAATCCAGGGAAAGCTATTTGATATGTTCAAAATGGTACAGATGGCAAATATCTATTCCAAGCAAGCGTTTTTGAATAACGCATTAAATGCCGCTACGGATATATTGAATAATTTGGCAAATCCGTCCCTGCATCTTCCAGCATTGGCTCATTGTATTGCATCTAAAGTGACAAGTACTCAGATAGCCTATGAAGTGTCGCATAATGCCATACAGGTTTTTGGCGGAATCGGACTCGCCAAAGAAGTGGTGATTGAAAAACTTTTCAGAGACGCAAGAGCGGCTTTGATTGAAGACGGTGTAAATGAGTTCTTAGGTTTAGTCGGCGCTAAACAAATTATCGAAAGTTATCAGATATGACCAGGTCACAGGGTTTCGTTGAATTATTGTTGAGGCAACATGCCTCTCAATCTCCCGAGGAAACGTGGTTGCTTTATGAAGATAAGAAATTCAGCTGGCAGGAGACCTTGGATAATTGTCTTAAGGTCGCTAACGGTTTAATAAATTTGGAGGTAAAGCCAAGAGATCACGTTGCCATCATGATGACAAATCGTCCGGAATTTCTTTGGAGTCATTTTGCCTGCACTTTCATTGGAGTAACTTCGGTCCCTATTAATGTGGCCCAGAGATCAGTAACACTGCAGCATTACTTAAATGACTCAAAGGCGGTCGCAATAATAACCGAGCCGGAATTTTTGCCCTATATCCTTGATATGAAAGGCGAACTTGGCTTCTTAAAACATGTCATTGTAGTAGATGCCACAAAAGATTTAGACGATTTTGACGGAAAGTATTCCTTCGATAAACTCATGGAATCTCCGGCTGTCGAACCTGAGATTCAGACAGAAGGACCCGGTAGCGTTAGCGGTCTGTTGTACACATCGGGAACAACCGGACCGCCTAAAGGTGTTGTAAATGAATCAACGGACAGCAACTCCGGCGCCGCCGCACTTCTCGGTGCGATGGATGTTAAACCCGGTGAGACAATGTATACGGCACTACCCTTATTCCACGGAAATGCGCTCTTAGTTTCCGCTTTTGGCTC
>DAIDJA010000009.1:0-4680 GCA_027451605.1 Acidimicrobiales bacterium | reverse complement strand
CTTAATGCTAAATTGGCACTGGCAAAAAAGTTCTCCGCTTCGCGTTTTTTTGATGATTTAAGGAAATATGAAGCAGTCGAGTTCAATGTTTTGGGCGGAATGATAAGCATACTTCTAAAGCAACCCCCAAGGCCAGATGATAGAGATCACTCAGTTAGAACGGTGCTCTCCGCAGGCTGTCCGTCGGACAGATGGCAGGAGTTTGAAGATCGCTTCGGAGTCAGAATCGTTGAATTCTATGGCATGATTGACGCTCCGGGATTGCTGTTAAACAATGTCGGTAAAGTGGGTTCGATGGGTAAGCCGCTCGGAAACTATGAATTTAAGGTTGTGGATGATACTGATAGTGTATTGGGTCCAAAAGCAATCGGCGAACTTGTCTTTCAAAGCCCAACGGGTCCTCAAACAAGCTATCACAATCTTCCCAATGAGACCGAATGGGCCAACAGGAACGGGTGGTTTCACACCGGTGACCTTGCAGAACAGGACGAAGAGGGATTTTTCTATTACAGGGGCAGAAAAAAGGAATCTATCAGACGACTCGGAGAAAACATTTCGGCCTGGGAGATCGAAACAGTTTTAAATCAGAACGATTCGATACTTGAGTCTGCAGCCTTTGGTGTACCGAGTGAATTGGGTGAGGATGAAGTAATGGTATGTATTGTACCGCAGCCCGATGTAAAAATGTCTTACCGGGAAGTCATTGATTACTGCACGGACAAGATGGCAAAACATGCCATTCCCAGATATATTGAATTTGTTGATGAGCTTCCAAAGACGGGAACTCACAGAATTCAGTACAAAATATTGAAAGATCGTGGAGTCAAGCCCACAACTTTTGATTCAAATATTAAAAGTTAGAAAAATTTTAGAAGTTTATATTTAGGAGTTTATATGCGCGATGTTATAGTTGCCGGAGTCGGTATGACGGCTTTTGGGAAATTTTATGATAAGTCAATTCGAAATTTAGCCGAAGAGGCTTTGAATGAGGCATTAAAAGATGCCTCGATTCAACCCAAAGACGTTGGGATGGTATTTTTTGCAAATGCGGTCGGGGGTGTAATAACCGGGCAGGAAATGATCAGAGGCCAGTCTGCTCTGCACCACACAGGGCTATTGGGCACTCCGATTTTAAATGTTGAAAATGCATGTGCTTCGTCCAGCAGTGCTCTGTCAATGGCACGGATGGCAGTTGCATCAGGCTCGGTTGATATTGCAGTTGCCATAGGGGCCGAGAAATTGACCCATCCGGAAAAGATAAGGTCATTGACTGCCATCGGCACAGCCTTGGATATGGAGGATTTCTCCATCGCCCGCGAGCCGGTTTCTAAGATTTTACTGGGATATCCGAAGGACGAAAAGGCGGCGGAGCCTAAAGACTCAAAGAAGACAGATGCCAAAAAAGATGGGTCGAAGGAAGGTGGTTCTCAGAAATCAGCTTTTATGGATGTGTATGGAATTGCCGCACAGTTATACATGGCACAGAGCGGAGCAACGGCTGAAGATTTTGCAAAGATCGCATCCAAGAATCACTCAAACGGGGCGTTAAATCCAAAGGCCCAATATCGAGAAGTTGTCTCAGTTGAAGAAGTCTTAAATTCAAGAATTGTATCTAATCCCCTAACCCTTCTGATGTGCTCTCCGATCGGAGACGGTGCGGCAGCAGTAGTTCTTACATCAAGGGAAATGGCTCGCAAGCTTGGAGTGCCCATGATAAAGTTGCGAGCATCAGTAATGCTGTCAGGTAAAGATCGGTCAGCCGGAGAAGACAGTGTTGCAACTACCGCTGCCAAAAAAGCTTACGAGTTAAGCGGAGTCTCCCCGGAAGATTTAAACTTAGTTGAGCTTCATGACGCTGCGGCACCTGCTGAGATGATGCTATACGAAGAGCTTGGACTAACCAAGATGGGAGGCGGTCCCGAGTTCTTGGCTTCGGGCGCACCATATCTCGGAGGAAAGGTTCCGGTAAATACCAGTGGGGGACTCTTGTCCAAAGGACATCCCATTGGTGCAACCGGATGCGCACAAATTGTCGAACTAACCGAGCAGCTTAGAGGGCACTGCGGGAAGCGTCAGGTGAAAAAGGCAAGAGTTGCCTTAGCGGAAAACGGCGGAGGATTTTTAGGAACAGATGCGGCTGCAGCCGTGGTAAGTATTTTAACCAAATAGCTTTGTTGTAGTTATCATCATAATTAAAAAGGAGTAACAATGGAATTTAAAGAAGCAGCCGGAACCCGAAGAAGTGTCAGATTTTTTAAGCCATGGCAACCTGTGGAAAGGGAGAAGATTCAGAAGATATTCGAAGCAGCCAACCGCAGTTCTCGATCGATGAACGCTGATTACGCAAAGGCAATAGTAGTGCGCAGGTCTGAACTGCCCGCAGAGACAATAGATGCTTTGAGGAATCCGACAACAACCGCATCATTGGATTTGGCTCCGGTATATATATTTTGGTATCTGGATATGGATTACCCCACTGGCGGTGCCGACCGCCTTAAAGAATTGGTTGAAAATCATGTTCTCACACCGTCTCACGGGTGGTCAAAAGCTTATGTGGATGAATTCCTGTGGCCTCAAGTATTAAAACCAATTGCAGACAATCAAATGGCGACAATGTTTATGGGAACCATTGAATGCGGTCAAGCTATAGCCAATGCACTGCTCGCCGCGGTAGACGAAGGTTTGGGTACCTGTCTTCACGCATTTACGGCAGCAGATAAGGTAAAAGATCTGTTTCATGTTCCGGACAGCTGGATACCAATTTGGTTGCAACTTTTGGGATATTCGGCCGAGGAGAAAGCTGCCGGAGGTCAAAGGCCGCGTCGTCCGCTTTCGTCAAACTTTTTTGAAGGAGCTGCCGACAAACCATTTGAAGAAGATCCCGAAGTAACTGAGTCATTAAAACGTGATAAATTAATACAAGATCCCGGTCCTTTTGCACACAGAGAGACCGAAGTAAAGATGTTATCCAGAATGTTTGGACTGCCTGAATGAGTGAAACAGATCAAAGGGAATTTCATGGCGAAGACATTGAATCTGCATTTGAACCACTTACGCCTGAATCCATAATTTCTTTTCCTTCGGTCGTGAAGTGGCTTGATTCGGTCAATAGTGGCAAAGATATTTCGGTAATGTCCGAACAACTGAATCTGGTTGCAGAATTTTGTAATTTTGTTAGGCAAACCCCAGATGAGATGATTGCCAAATGCATAAGGAATCTTAAAGACGGAACAAGGGCCATTAGCACAAAAGGCAGAAACATTACCGAAGAAAACATAAAAAATTTCGTGAAGGCCCGAGCCAAAACCGGCAACGAAGCCATAGTAGAGGAAAATAAAATTCGAGGTTTTTTTGTCCACAATGGAATATTTATGCAGGGACGGGCAGCAATTCTATAAAAGAGAGGTGCGATGAATATCCCGAAGGTTACGGTACTCTGTGGCGGATACGGGGGGGCAAGATTTGTAGACGGGTTGAAACACTTAAAATTAAGCGGTACCTGTATAGTTAACACGGCAGACGATTTCACGAAATTCCGGCTGAAAGTCTGTCCCGATATAGACTCGGTAATTTATTCTCTTGCCTCGAGGTTTGATGAAGACAGAGGATACGGTATCAAAAACGATACATTTCGATTCGACCGTGCCTTATCTTATCTAATTCCTCAATGGTTTCACATCGGCGACAAAGATCTGCATACCCATCTTTATCGAACTTATAAGTTACGTCGATCTAAGAGCTTAACTTTAGTGACCGAATCTTTGGCCAAAAAATATCATTCGGCCTTTAGCGTACTTCCGATGTCAAATAATGAAGTTAAAACTGTTATTACCACGGAAATGGGCGATATGGGATTTCAAGAGTTTATAGTCAAGAATCAGGCCAAGCCTAAGATTTTGTCGATAGCCTACCGAGGAGTTTTAGAAGCCAAAGCTGAACAAAGGGCGTTGGACTGTGTGAATATGGCTGACCTTGTAATTATCGGTCCGAGTAGCCCCATAGCAAGCATACTGCCGATACTGTCAGTAGAGGGCATAAGACCTGCTTTAAAGGGTCGTATGGGTCCAACGGTTGCGATAAGCCCGATAATAGTTAATAAAGAACCGGTCACGCTCGCTCAAAAACACCGCGCTGATTTAAGGGCAAAATTTATGAATGCTATCGGGTTGGACCATTCACCTCTTGAAGTCGCAAAACTTTACAGAGATTTTATTGATATTTTTGTGCTTGATTTTTTGGACTCAGAATTTAAAGATGAGATTGAAGCACTCGGCATTAAAGTTGTACAGTCCGATCTACTGGCCGAGTCCGGTCAAGTTCGTATCGCCGCGACCAATGTAATTTTAGATTCAGCCTTGAGTTTTAAAAAGACGAAGACCGAAGTTACGTAAAATAATGGTTTAGCTGACGGCTAGCTTAGTATCAAAAGATATCCGATAGCGAACCGATTGGCATTCCGAGATCAGTTAACATATCTAGATCTTCTTTCGGACTGCGTCCGAGTGTCGTAAGATAGTTGCCAATTATCAATCCGTTTATTCCTGAGGTCATACCGGCTGACTGAAGGTGCTTTAAGGTAATTTCTCTGCCGCCGGCATATCTCAAGATAACGTTCGGAAGTGCCAATCGTGCCAAGGCGATTAAGCGTAGTGCTTCAGTGGGTTCAATTAGCGGCTGATT
>DAIDJA010000008.1 GCA_027451605.1 Acidimicrobiales bacterium | reverse complement strand
GGCGGGCAAGAGATGTGCATAAGGGGCCGGCAGATCAAGGTAAAGCTGCTGCGTGACTTCGGCAAATTCCCACAGATTGCTAAGTCTCACTCTGACGGATTCAATGAATTTTTCACCTTGCGCATACTGCCTTAATTTAGCATCAAATCCCAAAAGTTGTTGAATCAGTTTGGTAGCACCCTTCAAATTTGAGCGTCTGGCATGTAAAATTCGGTCAAATCGTTCAGCTTCGGGAATTAATTCCTTAGCCGCAGAATTCATTATAACGTCGCCATGACCTTCCAATAAGCTCATCAGACCTTGGATTTTAGCTAATATTTCAAGCTGTTCTTTGGAAGCAAAGATTCCGATAATACCTGAATTTTCGAGAGGATTCACTTTTGAACGAATATCATTAATTAAACGCTGAAATATCTCCTGAAACGCCTTAATATCAGGTGCTATTCCCCCCAATCCTTGAGATATTAATGTTTTGAAATAATCTCTCATCCATGCAACTCCCGTAAACTGAGCACGATGAGTTAGCTCATGAATTGCCAGCCATAAGCGAAATTGTCTCGGGGGAAAAGCAAATTGATTTTCGAGCCTCAATATGTTTGATCCCAAAAAGTAGACCATATCTTGCTCTTCGGGATGATCATTTTCGGATAACAATAAATCATACTGTCCCAATACTCTTTTGGACATCCATCCCAAAACCATTCCTACCTGAAACCCAGTAACGGATCTGGATACTTTGAGTGCGGTACTTTCTTGAATATCCGCATTTAAATTTTGCATTACCAATGAATAAAGTCTTTTAAAAGAAGCTATATTGGCATTAATCCAAACTTCGCGGGTAGCGACCATTCCTCTTGCACTTCCAAGCAAGGACACCAATCCCGTTTCATTTTCCACTAGCTTTTCTGCAATCGGAGTAACTTCGGCAAAATCTTCAATAAGCGAATTCAATTGAGCGTCTAAAAGAACATCGCCCGATTTTGAAAATCTGTTAGCGGTTTTAGCAGCCACATCCCAGTCAATCATGGGATCCTTATCATCTTTACCTAACGAAGACGAAATGCGACCGCCAGGTATATTTTTATCGATTTGTTGAGAATTTAAAATATCTGTCAAAATTTTTGCTTGAAGAAAGGATTGCCCTTAAATACGGCTACCTTTTTCACTATCGGAAATTAGTAATTTTATATATTTTAGCCCGTTAAAAATATAATTTCACTTATGATCGTGCTTGATTGCTTCGGCAATTTTTTCTCGCAAAGATTCAGGGACTTTATCTTTACACTTGTCAGCTATTACTTTCCTAATTTCGTGTTCAAATTCAAATGCCTTACCACATGGTTTGCAGTCATCCAAATGCTTTGCTATCAAATTTCTTCTATCTTCATCCAGCAGTCCGTCCATAAAATGGTAGATTTTATGGATTGCCTCCTCACACTCGTTTCTCTGAGGCTTATTGTCTTCCATTTCAACTACCTCCTTCTGTCAAATTGGCACTTAATGTCATCGTGTCATCCCTGACCAGTCCTTGTCTAACGGCATATTCATGAAGATACTTCTGTAAAAGTTTCCTTCCTCTATGAATTCTACTCATGACTGTACCGGATGGTACGGATAAAATTTCAGCAATTTCCTGATATGAAAATCCTTCCACATCGGCAAGCAAAACCGCGATTCTAAATTGCTCGGGCAGTGCTTCGATGGCCGACTTGACTTCAGTATCGGTTAATGAATTAAGTACCACCTCTTCGGCACTTCTTCCCATCTCGTTTTGACTACTACCCCATTTTCGATAAAGATATAATTCTTCGACCTCATCTAATTCAGATTCTTCGGGTCTGCGCTGTTTTGACCGATAAATATTAATATAAGTGTTTGTCAGAATTCTATAGAGCCAGGCCTTAAGATTTGTTCCGGCTTCAAAGTTTTCGTAAGCGCGATAAGCTTTCAGATAGGTCTCCTGTACTAAATCCTCGGCGTCTTGAGCATTTCGAGTCATGCGCAATGCAGCAGAATAAAGCTGCGGCATATACTCCATTGAATCATCTACAAACTTTTCCTTTTCAGCCACATATATTAGCGTAATTCAAATTCTCCGTTTATGTTTCAATAACGCTAAATTTATGTAAATTTTAATTTTGACTAATTTTGGAATAAATTAAAGTCAAATTTGTTGATTATATGGAAGGTGATAAGGAAACAACCTTAGCAATTACACAACAACTTACCCTTGAAAGGAGTATTATGACAGAAAGTTCAACGCTAAATATAAAGGCGGGGAAATATACGATTGATAAAGTTCACTCTTCAGTGAGTTTTGTTATAAGACACATGGTTGCCGCAAAGGTCAGAGGTCGTTTTAATGACTTTGATGGAACGCTTGACATCGCCGAAACTCTTGAAGATTCAAAGGTTGACGTAAACATAGTTGCCGACAGTGTAGATACCGGCAACGAACAAAGAGATGGACACCTAAAATCAGCGGATTTCTTCGAAGCAGAGTCAAATAAAGTCATTACATTTGTCTCCACAAAACTGGAAATATCCGGAGGAAACGAAGGTAAATTGTTTGGTGATCTGACAATTAGGGGAAACACCTTGCCGGTTGTCTTAGATGTGGAGTATTTGGGAACTGAGAAAAACCCATACGGTAAAACTGTATTGGGGTTTTCAGCCACGACAGAGATAAACCGTGAAGACTTCGGAGTAAGCTGGAACACCGTACTTGAAACCGGAGGACTTATGGTCGGCAAAACAGTAAAAATTGAAATCGATGTTGAGGCCCAACTCGAGGAGTAGATATCAATACCCTTCAACAATCAATGTTCTAATTAAACTTTGGAAATAATAATTGAACCTATTTCGGAGGTAAGGTAAATGACTGATTCAGATAAAACTTCAAGTCAAAATGTTCTCAACAGCAATCTGAGCGAAAAACAGAAAAAGGTTTTATTTGAAAAAGCTACCGAGCCTCCGTTTAGTGGCAAATATCTCGACTATCACGGAAACGGAAAGTTTGTCTGTGCCAATTGCGGAAAGAAGCTTTTCGATTCGTCAACGAAATTTGATTCGGGATCCGGCTGGCCAAGCTTTTATGAGGCTATTGACAGCGGTGCAATTAAGACTGAGATTGACAAATCTCACTTTATGGTACGAACAGAAATATTATGCGCAAATTGCGGTGGTCACCTTGGGCACCTTTTTAATGACGGTCCAAACCCAACAGGCCTAAGATATTGTGTTAATTCACTTTCGATAGAAGTTACAGAATCCTAAATAAATTAGTCTTCCGTAACATTTGCCGCTGCCTTTCTTTTAATCTCTTCCACGACAGACGGATCGGTAAGAGTGGTCGTATCACCCAAATTTCTTCCTTCGGCAACGTCTCGGAGTAATCTTCGCATAATTTTACCGCTTCGGGTTTTAGGAAGATCATCAGTAAAGATTATCATCTTAGGTTTGGCAATCGCACCGATCTTTGTGGAAACATGATTTCTCAGTTCTTCACCTTTTTCAGGAGTACCCAATTCACCCGATTTTAGAGTTACAAATGCCATAATGGCCTGTCCTGTAGTAGCATCGTTTGCGCCTACCACTGCGGCTTCGGCAACGCTGGGATGATCCACGAGTGCCGACTCTACTTCAGTAGTTGATACCCTGTGCCCGGAGACATTCATTACGTCATCAATTCGACCCAAAAGCCATAAGTATCCGTCTTCATCTATCTTTGCGCCGTCACCGACAAAATACTTTTCATTATATTTCGACCAATAAGTCTGCTGATATCTCTCCGGATCTTTATATATTCCGCGAAGCATTGATGGCCATGGTCTGTTAAGAGTCAAATATCCACCTCCTAATTCAACTTTTTGACCCTGTTCGTCAACTATTTCCGCGCGAATACCCGGAAAGGGAAAGGTAGCCGAACCGGGCTTAGTTGTCGTTACTCCCGGCAGAGGGGTTATCATAATAGCGCCGGTTTCTGTTTGCCACCAAGTATCTACGATAGGACACTTTTCCAAACCGACATTTTCACGATACCACATCCAAGCCTCCGGATTAATCGGTTCACCGACTGATCCTAAAAGTCTTAATGAGGACAGATCATGTCTTTTAAGATAGTCCGTTCCCCATTTCATAAAGGTTCTAATTGCAGTTGGTGCCGCATATAAAATGGAAACCTTATATTTTTCGATAATCGACCACCACCGATCCTTATCCGGAAAATCAGGAGTCCCTTCATAAATAATTGACGTAGCTCCATTTGCAAGCGGACCATAAACTATGTAGCTGTGTCCTGTTACCCATCCTATATCAGCCGCACACCAATATATATCTTCATTTGGATGAAGATCAAAGACAATTTTATGGGTATACGCCACTTGAGTCAAATAGCCGCCGGTGGTATGCATAATTCCTTTTGGTTTTGCCGTGGTACCTGATGTATAAAGCAGATAAAGTAAGTTTTCAGAATCGACCTCAACCGGTCCAGTAGCGTCTGTTACCTTATCCATCAGTTCGTGATACCAATAATCTCGATTCTTTTCCATTGTTATCTGATGTTTATCACCTATACGCTTTACAACTACCACAGATTCAACAACCGGAGAAGACTTAAGAGCTTCGTCAACATTGTCCTTGAGGGGTATAACGACTCCGCGGCGATTTCCTCCGTCTGCTGTAATAACAACTTTTGACTCTGCATCATTAATTCTGTCACTCAACGCATTAGAAGAGAAGCCTCCAAACACAACCGAATGAGCCGCCCCTATTCTTGCACATGCAAGCATAGCGATCGGAAGTTCGAGAATCATCGGCATATAAATAGCTACTATATCTCCTCTTTTAACTCCGAGACTTTTCAACACTGTGGCAAACTTCTCGACTTCCGTTAAAAGTTCACCATAAGTGATCGACTTGGAGTCACCCGGTTCGCCCTCGAAATAATAAGCAACTCGATCCTTCAGTCCTGCAGCTACATGTCGATCCAAACAGTTGTAACTTGCGTTTAATGTCCCGTTTAAGAACCACTTTGCAAATGGGGGATTCCACTCAAGAACCTTATCAAAAGGTTTAACCCAATCCAGCTCTCTTGCTTTAGAGGCCCAAAACTCCAAATAATCGGTTTCGGCATCTTCATAGATGTTTGCGGTGCTTACAAGCGCATTTGCTTTAAAGTCAGTTGAAGGTTCAAACTTTCTCTCCTCCAATAAGTAGTTTTCGATTGCGGGATTCGAATCATGAGAATCAGTCATTATGCAACACTCCTATTTTCTTAATCTAAGATCTATCGGAAAACGTAATTAAATTTTCGACATCAAAATACTTTACCAAACTTGCCAATTAAAGGTAGCTACAATGAATCATATGCAAATAAATCTGATTTATCGTATAAGGTTTGAAATATCACTTGGGTTTTATAGCTGAAGCTTCATAAATTAAAACAATCACATTTATTGAGAAAAATAACTTTTCATCTTGGGTCGGATCTTCGATGGAAAGATAATTTGTCACCAGCTCCCACGCCACTTCCCATTGCTCGTAACAATTTAAACCGTCTTAGAAATTAATTTTTTTGTCAATACCTGTCATGCCATTATGCATGTCTATTTAACAAAGCTTGCCGACTGACTTACGGTGAGCTAACCCATGTTTACTGCTTCAATTTCTATTTGAATGTCCATTTGATCGACTCGCAACCGTGTCTCACGTGACTACCCTTTAAAGAATAAATACTTAGGCAAAATTTCACAACCATCAATCACTATCTAATTGGAATCACAATATAAAATTTTATTTTGTTCTTAATCAACAGATTTCCAAGCAATTTTACTAAAATTGATCAAAGGATATAAACCCGGAGTACTAAAACATGTATGATTCTATGCCACCCCTCCAATTAGATTCGAACACTAAATATACCGCAGTTATGAAAACTGATGTAGGTGAAGTTATAATTGAACTTTATCCGGAACTTGCTCCCTATACCGTAAATAGCTTTGTATTTTTAGCAAAGGAAGGTTTCTATGACGGCACTATTTTTCATAGAGTTATAACTGATTTCGTAGTGCAAGGTGGAGATCCTACGGGTACAGGACGAGGCGGACCCGGATATGTGATTCCCGACGAATTTCCGGCAAACAATATGTACGAAATCGGTACGCTTGCAATGGCAAATACAGGAGCCCCGGATTCCGGGGGGAGTCAATTTTTTATCGTAGTAGGTCCGCATGGAGAATCACTTCCACCAAAATACACAATTTTTGGCAAAGTGATAGGCGGGATGGAAAGTGTTTTCCATATAGCTTTAGACGGAGTATCAGCAGACGGCCGCTCAGGTGCGACACAACCCAAGGTTATTCACTCGATTGAATCAATTGAAATCCAAGAATTACCTAATTTTGAATAGTTTTCCTAACTGGATTTTGTAGTTCAGACGAAAGTCTGCGTCCTCAACATTTGAGGTCATTAAATCATTAGTAAATATGCATAAAGTTTCTCGTCGAGTATTATTTCTTTCATTATTATTGTTAATATTTATCGTAGTTGCGGTCGCAATTACTGCCCGAGACATCAAGAATCATCCCACTATTGTCCGTCCACGGGGTACTGTTCTACTTGTCGGCGACTATGACGGCTTCAACTCAAATTTCAATAATATTCAAGCAGCCATAAATGCGGCCTCGCCCGGTGACTATATTATCATCGCACCTGGCTACTATACTGAAGGCACTCCGTCAAATCAAATTGTAATAAACAAACCAAATCTCCATCTTGTGGGGCTAAATGAAAATTCAGTAATAATCGGCGCATATCAATTGACTCCAAAACCGGGCTCCAATCCCTGCTATCAAACCCAAGCTCAAAGTCAAAACTTGCAAAACCAAAATGGAGTTGTCATAGAATCGACAGGGGTCAGCATTGAAAACCTGACAGTCTGTAATTTTTCCGGATCAAATTCGGCTCAATCGGGGGCACAAATTGAAATAACAAATTTAAGACAAGCTTCTACCCCCATATATACAAACATTACCGACGTTAATCTGACAAGCAACTTCTTAACAGGAGTTAAGCAACAACCGGAACCATTATCAAATTTTGGCATTAATGTACAGGGGAATGTAGATCTCAAGGTAAAAGGATCGGTACTTAGTAACTTTGCCGCTTCGGGACTAAACCTATCAAACTGCACCAGATGCCATCTCAGCGTAGATGACCTTCAGTTTTTGAATTCTTTCTCCGGCATAATTTTAAAAAATGTCAACGGTAATTTCACCATAAATAATTCTACATTTTTAAACAACTTCAGCGGAATTGATACGTTTGATGTCAACGGCAAATTAAATAACAAAAACTACTGTATCTCAAGTAAAAAAACTGGGGTTAAGGTTACTCAAAACAGTGGCTGTACTCAGATTGGCGATAACTCATTTACCTTCTTACAACCATATACGGGTACTTCTGTCACAAACTATAATCAAAATTTCAATCAAAACTTATATGATGATTTTAATTTAGCCGGTGAATTTCCAAATCTTCCTTATGGAGTCGGCATATCTGTTTTAGGGAGCGAAGGATTTAATATAATAGACAATTCTTTCAAACAGACTGATTCATGGGCTACTGTTACCGCAGATATTTTGGTTCCGGCAACGAGTAACTTATGTACAGATTCAGTTAATATAGCTAACGCTGATTGCATTTTGAAATCAAATGACATTTATATTTCCGATAACAAAGTTGATCTAACCCAAAATCCTTTTATGAATATTATCCCGATAGAAGATCTGGGAGCAGGGTTACCTAATAACCGCATTTGCATTAAAAGTAACTATTTAGACGGACATGAACTGGAAAACCTTTGCAACATATCAAATGTCAACTTATTTTCTAATGACGGACTTATCTTGAGCTGTATTTCAAATTATAACTGTTCGCCTGAAACTCTAAATATCACAGCGGCAAAACTAAAGCTTTTCGGAACTGCCCTGGGACAAAACATTAACGGTTTAGACAGTTCGTCTATTTCACAAATTGTCGAATCTAAGTTTAGCCAAACAACCGTTAAGCCCATTATTGCTGCGGTTACAAATAACTTAAACGTTTGTCAAAACATTCCAGCCAACCGATGGTGTTGACAAACTAGGCTACCCGGATACAAAGTTATAGGTAAAAGGAGCTTGTGCGGGGGCAATATTTCCTATGTTTTTTGTTGAGTTTGAAATTGACAAGGTTAAATTTGCAGAACCTATCTGAACTGTAGCATTAGTGAGATTGGAAAAACTTTGGGACTGACCGGAGTTCAGAATCCCCTCAAAAAGTACGCTTGAATTTGTATTATTTACAACTTCCACCCAGGGAGTACCTGTCGAAGCAACTTTTAAATTGAAGCTACTCGAACCAATTTGATATGAAGCGGACGATGGACTTTTAGAAGTTAGCTTAAAGTTTCCATTTCCCGTGGTTGTCTTCTTAATCACGGTAGGAGCTGTAATCGGTATTGTGGAAGGTGTAACTGCCGGAGCGTGAATGGACTGAAACCATGAAGGCTTAGCCTGCTCAAGTATAATTCCTATTAATCCAATGACAACCAAGGCAATGGCAACCCACAAAGTTATCTTAATTCCCATCGGCGTCGAAGACTTACGGGGTATAACGACCTGTCTTCGCTGCGGCTTCTTCTTTTCCGTACTTGAATCCGGAGCTTTAATCAAAGGAACTTCAGCGGTTTTGTGAATTTGGTTTCCGGATTTGTTATATAAGACACCGCGGCCATCACGATTCTGAATTGCCTGGCGTTGGTTCTCGTCGGCGGAATTATCGGAATTTAAAATACTTTCCGGATCCTGGGACAATGTATCCAATAACTTTAGCGCCAGCATATCTCCGTTAAGTTTTAATACTTTTGCATACTGTCTCAGTGTGCTGAGAGCGACAAGCTGAGTAGGGAAAATGTCAAACTGTTCTTCTTCTAAAGCCACCAGATGACTTGAAGGAACACCAAGTGACTCAGCAATATCTACTACGTCAAGTTCTTGTCGCTGCCTTTCAGCCCTTAAAATTTCACTAACGGGAATATCCTCGCCGCTATTTTTTTTTCCGAATCTTTCAGATTTTACCATTGGACCAAACATAATTTAACTTGCGTTTCATTCATCAAGACGTGAATGATTTAACCCAAATTTTATTCAATATTAATTGTACATTTAATAGAATTAAAATGTCGTGCAATTAATTTTAAGTGATAAGTGATAGTCAAATCACACAAGACAGGAAAAATAGATAAATGAATGAACAAAACGGACAAATAGCAGATCACATACATGTTGTTTCAAACGGTAAGGCAGAACTAACCTTGAACGAACTTGCCGAAACTCAGCCGGGAATGGCCAGATTAATGGTTGAACTTTCACCAAGAATGTCCAAGTGTTGGTGGGCAACTAGGTATGAAAACTATGAATTGGCCACGTTTCAGCTTAGCGAGGCCACTAAACTGCTCAAAACTTCCGTTATAGTAAGACCAAAATACAGAGACGACATGTATTCTTTTATTGATTCACACATTTCTAAACTCAAAAATCTGTTAATCGAAAAGGATTCAGAAGGATTTTTTAAAGAGTTTGATTCTATGGTTAAATCTGCAAATCAGCTTCACGAAAGATTTAATAAAGGCTTTATAGTTTGGAAAGTTTCCGAACGGCCTCCTGAAGACTTAGATTTAACTCCAAAACATTAATTGAGTTGGGGGGCCAAAAGTGCCGTGATTGTTTGTTTTAGAAATGAATTTTTTTTAGCCTGAAATGCCACAAGCCTAGATAATTCATATTTAAACTCTTTAAAATTCAGTTCTTTAGTAGTTGAACCTGATGAATTTTGTCTGTTCGATATTAAAAATTCTATACCGATCCCCTTTTTACTGACAGCTTTAATTCTGATACGGTCCAATTCGATCGTAAATGCTCCGACTTTAAACTCATCTGCATAATTTAAGGCAGGCGACAAACCGCTCTTTTGCCTAAATTCAATGTCCACTTTGTTGGGAAAAATTGCAATCAACTTAGCAGACAAAAGGTCAAGACAGTTTTCATTATCCAAAAAGTCTGCATCAATACTGTCAGAGATAGCTGATATCAGAAATTGATCCCCATGACTTTTGCTCAAGTCGCTTTTCTTGCCCATAACAAAAAAGGATATACTGTACTAAGAGGCTGATTCCCGATAAAGCAAAAACGACCCGGTTGCATTTGAAACTACTTCCTTTTCCAGATTTAATATTTCGGAGTACCCAAAACCGACTTGCTTAGTAAGACGTATAACTTTCCCAATAAATATGTGCTCAGCTTTAAGTTGAGCAGCTCTAATTAAATTAACATTCATATCAATTGTAGCCTTTGTTCTGTCTTTTCCCTCAAGACCTGCGTTGATGGCGAAGTTCATTGCCGCATCCAAAATAACACTGTGAATTCCAGCCTGTGCCGTACCGTGCGGATTGCAGGCCATTTCAGTCGGCACCCATAAGCCAGAACAAAAAGCCAAATCGCCGTCGTCCAAACCGTAATCTGTAAAGCTGGCCCCGATAATATCTATGATTGGCATTCCTCCGTTACCCAGCCATCTTTCCATGTTTTTCATAGAAAAATGTTAACATTTTTAGACAAAGTGGCTGAAATTATTTTCGGATTTGATTTTTTTTTAATATTGAACTAAATTACCAATGGGTAACTTATCGATTATTATACCCTGTTAATTTATTTCAAAAGGAGAATTAATTTATGAAAAATGCCGTAATTGTGGATGCAGTTCGCACTCCGGGGGGTAAGAGAAATGGAAAATTAAAAAATTGGCAGGCTGCCGATTTGCTTGCAGAGGTCTTAACAGCACTTGTAAAAAGAAATGATTTAGATCCGGAATTAATTGAAGATGTAATAACCGGTTGTGTTATGCAGGTCGGCGAGCAATCCTTAAACGTGGGACGAAATGCGGCATTAGGTGCCGGATTTCCGGAAAGTGTGTGTGGAACTACCATCGACCGTCAGTGCGGTTCATCGCAACAAGCAGCTCATTTTGGCGCCCAGGGAGTAATGGCGGGAGCATATGATGTAGTTATTGCAGCAGGTGTAGAAACCATGACAAGAGTTCCCATGGGAGCTTCCATTTCATCGGGAGTTGGTTTTCCGTTTGGGACAAATACCACCACTCGTTACAAGCTTGTTCCGCAAGGGATATCCGCAGAAATGATCGCAGACAAATGGGGACTTTCACGAACCGATCTGGATGAATTTAGTGCGTTGAGCCAACAAAGAGCAGCGAAAGCCACCTCCGAACATCGCTTTGACAAAGAAATAATTCCAATTGATATTAAAGATGAAAACGGTCAGCGAACGGGTGAACTTATGACTCAAGATGAAGGTATTAGACCCGACACGACCGTAGAAACACTTGCGAATCTCAAGCCGGCTTTCATCCCTGAAACCGGTAAAGTCACCGCAGGTAACTCATCCCAAATTACGGACGGTGCTTCCGCTGTACTGATAATGAGTGAGGAAAGAGCTGCTTCTTTGGGACTTACTCCGAGGGCAAGATTTCATTCATTTGCCGTTTCGGGAGTCGATCCGGTAACTATGTTGACCGGACCTATTCCGGCTACTAAAAAAATTCTCGACAAAGCAAAAATGACAATGAATGACATTGATTTGGTTGAAATAAATGAAGCTTTTGCATCAGTTGTATTGGCGTGGCAAAAAGAACTGAATCCGGACATGGAAAAGGTTAACGTTAACGGCGGAGCAATTGCCCTCGGTCACCCTCTGGGAGCTTCCGGCGCTAAGTTGATGGCGACTCTGTTGTGTGAACTCGAACGAACCGGTGGCAGATATGGTCTTCAAACTATGTGTGAAGGTGGCGGAATGGCTAATGCAACGATAATTGAAAGGCTAGGCTAAGGTTTAACCCATCCTTTTTCACTGTCAAATGTCTTGACGATTCTTGCCGGGGAGCCCGCTACCACGGAGTAGTCGGGCACTTCCCCGGAAACCACGGCACCGGCAGCAACTACAACATTTTTTCCTATATAGGTTCCGGGAAGTATGATGGCCTGTGTTCCAAGCCAAGTACCTTTACCTATATACACGCCTTTATCGACAGGGTTTTGCTTCCAGATCGGAGTGTCGATATCAGTGTATCCATGATTTTGGTCCGTAATGTATACATAAGGACCCGTAATTACGTCGTCATCGATTTCTATGTGAAAGTGCCCTATGATATGCGATCCCCGTCCAATCATACAACGATCACCAATTTTTACAATCCTCTCAAAAATTAATTTCTGGTTTGGCATCATGCCCGCAGAAAGGGTTACAAAGGGTCCGATCATGGTGTCTTTACCTATGGAAATGGCAGACTTACCAAAAACCGTACCGGGCGGAAAAGATATAAGGCTTCCGTCTCCAAATGAATTAAATTCACTGGATTCCTTATCTTTATTGGTCAGCATGCCTATATCACTTATAATGTTATAAGTTCGTCGAACTATCGGACCTAATTGCTTATAGATCCTACTTTTTACCTTTAGATATCTGTAGTTCATCTGAATTTAATTTTTACCCGCAATATCCGCAAAAAACAAAAACTATTTGTAAATTGATTAGCTTTTTTAAGGTACTTTGAAATTACTATTTTCCACTTTGGACATCGAATCGTAATAACGGGACTTAAAAAAGCTAACATATTTATATCTATTTTTCAATTTTAGGCTTTACCGTAAAAAATTTCCCTAAAAGCGGAAGCTCCGCAAATGACTCTGCCCTGGCGATTGCGATTGCCGTAGGGATTGCAACATCAATATTTTCAAACGCAACATATCTTGGAAGCCACTGAGGTTTGTATTTATCATTAAACTTCCAAAGTGATTCAATCTGCATATCCCCTGACATCCTTTTTAATATCCATCTTTTTGCAGATTCTATTTTCCCACTTCCGGATTCACCGGCTAATACGGCTCTCCATGTTGCAAAGTTTAAGTCGAGTGAATTAAAATTCTTCTCCTTCAAATAAAAAATAGTTGAACAAATGACATAATCAATTAGTCCATTTGGATGTTCCTTGTCGGGATCTCTCCTCATCAAGTCCAGCGAGTAACCATTTATCCCTTTTGCGGGAACATAATGGCAAAAGGCAACCGTATCGCCTTTCGGGCTTTTGGCTACGGCCAACAGTAAGTTTTCGTCGCGAGCATCAAAAATTCTTCCCAGTGTCATCGAAAACCCGCGTTCGGCTTCGCCCTTTCTAGCTTTTGGCATTAGGTTTAAACAGCTAGATTTTATCTCGTCGCTTACGGTTTTTGGATCAAAAAACTCAATACTATAGCCATACTTTGCGATTCTATTATAAGCCTGTCTCAGTGACTTAAAATCTCCACCGGCAAGAGAAAAATTCTGAACGTCCACAACTGCTTCATCTCCAATATACAACGTCGTTAGCCCCGCGCCCTTATAGATATCGAGCCAACTTTCTCCGGCGGCCATAACACAAACAGACCATCCCTGCTCATCTGCATATCCTAAGAACTGTTTCCATGTTTCAAGCCGCTGCTCTTTGGGCCCTATCGGGTCCGGTGATATAATACAAATGCCACTATAAGTTGCATAGGCTACTAGTGAATCTTTGTAAATAAATTCCTTTTTATCATCCCTCAGCGCAAAATAGTCCAATGTCCCTTCGCCGAAATTACGAACAATTTCAAACGCTTTACTTACGGCTCGTTTCGTCAAAAACCTCTTTTCGACTATGGGTCTGAAGGCAAGTGCGAGAACGATAATTATAATAGCGACCCCAATGGTTTCAAAGACCGGTCCCACAAAGTCAGAAATGGTATCAGGTAGTCTTATGTCGTTTATTCCGACCATACGTTCCAAACAGGCCATCACTATTTTAGAGTTGCTTAAATAAAATTTAAGTCTGTGATGTTTATTGTATACGTTTACGGCAATTCTTATTCCAACCATGCCTCCCAGAATTGAGATAATGATACCCATCAGCAGAGTAACTATTGCCGAAAAAAGTGACGATAAATCAGTTTTAGCTCTAAAGGCCTCTTTGTTGAGCAACAAAAAAATCAGCACGCCTAAAGTTATCAGTGCTTCAACTTTGCTTTGCGGTCTAAAAATATGTGCGACAAGCGAAACGGTTAGCAATACAATTGAAATTACCCAGCCAGAGCTTTGACCCCTTCTAATCGCTCTGGCCAGAAACATTAATACCAAACCCGAAATCGCCACAATGGCCGAAGCTGAGATTTGAATGTTTAAAGGCATAACATCACGTATTAAATTAAGACGAGTGCGCAAAGGCGGAGTTACCGCAGACAATATATCGATTATCGCCATTACGGCTAAAGTATAAGCGGCAATTCTTCTAATATTTTTGATGTGGCTTAGCTTGTGACTTCTTTCGATTTTAAAGCTAAGCTCGTCTAAGTTGGTGTCATCCATTTTATATGCGCAATTGTGAACTATCTTATTTGACTTCAACCACCTACTATGTTGTCAGTTTACAGTTTAACCAGAATTTAGTTAACTTAAAAACTACTGATCTATTCGAGCCAAAGAATTATTACACAGTTATATATTTAAAGATAAATAGTCATTGACCTTAAGTTTTAGTCAAAAGTTAAGGTTTTTTATCTCTGTGATTATTCATTATTTTAGAAGCCTAGTGCCTTTAATCTTATAAAATAAAGGGTTAAAATTGTTAATATGCCTAAAAAAAAGAAGGC
>DAIDJA010000007.1 GCA_027451605.1 Acidimicrobiales bacterium | reverse complement strand
GTGATCTAATTTGGTTAATACATAAAACTTCGCGATAGCAAGCGCCACCGAAGATGTATTTGAAGCTATGACGTTATCATAAAAATTTTGAGGGCGAAATAAAATTTCGTCTATTCCATCGAAGGTCATATAAACTTCTTTACTGTCGGTGTCCACATAGTGGTCTAGCAGATAATCGACTAACTTTTGAGCACTGTTAATGTATTCAGTTTCTGCGGTATATTCATAGGCCTTTAGGGTAGCCAGTATTAACCAAGCAACATCTGACGAAGTTGCCATGGCTTCAAACATTTTGTTATCTATTTTCGCGCGATGGTAGTTGCCATTGCTATCGGTATATTCGGATAAAAGATATGAAAGTGTTTTTAGCGCAGCTTGAGTTATTTTTGGATTCTCCAAGACAAATCCTGCATCTAGCAGAGAATCGACTAACATGGCATTAAATTCCAGAATGGCCTTGCGATCTTTCTGCGGTTGCGGTTTGCTTAGCCTATGGGTCTTTAGAATCGTTTTCGCAGCTTGAACTTTTGAGTCTTGGATAAACGGCAATGCTCCGGGAGTACGCCTTAAAATATTTTTTCCTTCAAAATTGCCAGATTTTGAAATTTGCCACCAGGTTGTTGCCGCATTTAAAATCTGAGGATCTGAAATTACAGATTTTATCTCGTCCAATGAAAATATCATTGAACCCCCTTCAACGCCGTCGCTGTCCGCATCTATCGCAGAAAATACGGCGCCATTTTTGTCCGTCATATCATTTAAAATCCAGTCGATTGTCTGTCTGACGATATCAAGATATGCTTCGTTTTTAGTCAACAGATATCCGGTTAAGAAAACTTTTATCATTCCGGACTGATCATAAATCATTTTTTCAAAGTGAGGCACTGTCCAAGATGAGTCCACGCAATATCTGCAAAATCCTCCCATGAGGTGATCGTACAGGCCTCCGGAAGCCATTGCATTTAGAGTCTTAATCGCGAAATCTTTTAATTCGGTGTCCAGGGTATGATAATAAGTTCTAAATGCCAATTCAATGTTGAGCGGACTTGGGAATTTTGGAGCATTACCGAATCCGCCATTTTTTAAATCCCAAGCGCTTTTTAGGGATTTAATAACTTCTTGCCAATTTAAAGTCGATTCGTCGGTTCGTTTAATAATTCCATAATCAGTTTTTTTCTCGGTATGAAAAGTAGGTTTCGAGCCGGCTTTTAGCCTTTCGGTAATCTCGTCAGCTACGTCAACAAGTCTTTGTCGATCGGTCTCCCAAAGGGAAACAATCTGTCGCAAAACTTGATTAAAAGAGGGCATTCCGCTTTTGGGTATTTTGGGAAAATATGTTCCGGCGACAAACGGTCTTTTATCGGGAAGACAAAAGACACTCATGGGCCATCCTCCAGAACCTGTTGTAAGAATAACCGCGTCCATGTAAATTGCATCCAAATCGGGACGTTCTTCCCGGTCTATTTTTATGGATATGAAATGGTCGTTTAGGTATTGGGCGGTGGCTTCATCTTCAAATGATTCATGAGCCATTACGTGGCACCAATGGCATGATTGATATCCGATTGATATAAAGACCGGCAGATCTTTATCCTCGGCCAAGTTAAATGCTTTCTCTCCGTATTCGAACCAGTTGACCGGATTGGAGCTGTGTGCGACAAGATAAGGGCTTAAAGCTTTTGATAATGAGTTCATTTTTATTTTTTGGGGTCTGTTTTCATTTAAAGTTTATATATGGAATTAAGTTTATTGGGAAAAGTTGCGATAGTTACGGGAGCCTCGAGGGGCATCGGACTTGCTACCGCAAAAGAGTTTATAGATTCCGGTGCCGAAGTCGTTTTAGTCTCACGAGATGAGTCGGCCTTGGCTGAAATTAAATCGAATCTTGGACAAAAGGCCGAATATTTGGCCGTTAATTTAGGGCATCTAGATGAAATATCAAAAATAACGGAGTTTGTGCTAAAAAGATATTCAAGAATTGATATTTTGGTTAACAATGCTGCGACAAACCCTTATTACGGGAAACTTTCCGATATTGATTTGATGCTTGAACAAAAAACCCTGGATGTTAATTTGCTCGGCCCGCTGGAACTTATTAAACTTGTCTATAACTTATACATGAAAGACAACGGTGGAAGTATTGTTAATATTGCTTCGGTGGGAGGTCTAAACATTGAGTGGAATATTGGATTTTATAATGTTACAAAGGCGGCCTTAATTCACATGACTCGACAATTGGCCTTGGAGATGGGGCCTGCGGTACGCGTTAATTCAATTGCTCCGGGTTTGGTTAAAACTAAATTTGCCAAAAAGCTCTGGGAAGACAAAGAAACGTCTATAGCCGAGAATCTGCCTCTTAAACGTATCGGAGTTCCCGAAGATATAGCAAATATGGCTTTGTTTTTAGCATCGGATAGATCTTCTTGGATGACGGGGCAAGTGGTAGTTGTCGATGGAGGAGCGTCGGTAATTCCGTCGGGAGGAGTAAGTTGACAGACCAGAGCGAATTTCTTAAGTCAATACTTCAAAAACAAACAGTTCACGAAACACTGGGAATTAACGTTGAGTACTATGATAACGATAAAGTTGTCTTGTCTCTTGAAGTTGGACCAAAGGTGCACCAGCCCATGGGATTGCTCCACGGAGGAGTGTCGTGTGTTCTTGCTGAGTCGGCAGCAAGTTTTGGAGCAGCTTTAAATCTTTTGCCTGAAAAATCTGCGGTAGGAATTGAGTTAAATGCTTCTCACCTTAAAAGCGTGACATCCGGAAAGATAGTCGCTACGGCAACTCCTGTAAGAAAAGGCAAGAAAATTCATGTGTGGGGGATCGAAATAGTAGATGAAAATGATAATCTAATTTGTATCTCAAGATGTACTTTGGCGGTAGTTGATTTAAAGATTATTAAATAACTGCCAGTACTTTAAATAACTGCCACCATTTGAAATTACTGCCACCATTTGAAATTACTGCCAGTACTTCATTTTGATGACCGCCCTATGGGACTCTTAAGACAATTAAGATTACTACTTGTACGGAACTTCTTCGAAGGTGCCGAATACTTCTGACATTGTGTTCATAATTTCACCTACGGTGCACCGTGTCTTAACCGCGGTTTCGATAGCACCCATCATATTTACATTGGGGTCTTTTGCTGCGGCCTTAACATTTTCAAGGGCAGAAGCAACTGTTAATGAATCTCTTTTTGATTTGACGGAGTTTAGCCTTTTGATCTGCTCCTTTTCAGTTTCAAATGATATCTGAAGGATATTTTCCAGAGTATCTTCATTTCCTTCCAAGAAATCAGTGACTCCTACTATCTTTCTTTCAGAATTTGCCAATTTTTTTTCAAATATATATGCCGATTCGCCCAGCTCTCTCTGAAACCAGCTTTCGTCTATGGCAGTTAATACCCCCTCTAAGATGGATCCATCTCCGAGTTCAAGCAGATATTTAAAGATCTCTTCGGCCTGTTGTTCTATCTCGTCCGTAAGGGCTTCAACGTAGTATGACCCGCCAAGAGGGTCAGCTACAGATGTTACACCGGTTTCGTATGCGATAACCTGCTGAGTACGAAGTGCAATGCGCGCCGCTTTTTCACTGGGCAGAGCCAACACTTCATCCATCGAATTTGTATGTAGGCTTTGAGTTCCACCCAATACGCCGGCAAGTGCTTCAATGGCGGTTCTGACAATATTTACTTCCGGTTGCTGCGCCGTTAGTGATACGCCGGCAGTTTGAGTATGAAACTTTAAAATCATGGATTTGGTGTCTTTTGCCCCAAAAAAATCCTTCATCCACCTTGCCCAAATTCTTCTGGCTGCACGATATTTACAAATTTCTTCAAAAAAATCGACATGAGCGTTAAAGAAAAATGAAAGCCTGGGTGCAAACGAATCTACATCGACTTTGTCGTTCACCAATAGTTGGACATAGGCAAATCCGTTGGCAAGCGTGAAAGCCAGTTCCTGAGTGGCGGTTGCCCCTGCCTCTCTGATATGGTATCCGGAAATTGAAATTGGATGAAATTTTGGCATTTTTTCTTGGCAGTACCTAACGGTGTCTCGCACAAGCCGCATTGAAGGCCTTGGGGGGAAGAAATACTCTTTTTGTGCTTGATATTCTTTCAGGATATCATTTTGGAGTGTTCCTCCCAGAAGACTTTGAGAGGCGCCCATTTCTTGAGCTGCGACTACATACATGGCCAATATGACAGCAGCAGGCGAATTGATAGTCATTGAAGTGGTGACTTTGTTTAAATCTATTCCGGAATAGAGATCCAGCATATCTTCGACCGTGTCGACCGCAACGCCGCAGCGCCCAACTTCACCCAAGCATTGAGGGTCATCTGAATCTCTTCCCATAAGAGTCGGTAGGTCGAATGCAGTCGATAGACCGCTTCCTCCGGCATTTAAAAGTTCCTTAAATCTTCTGTTGGTATCAAGGGCTGTTCCGAATCCTGCAAATAGCCTCATAGTGAACATTTTCGAACGATACATTGACTCATAAGGTCCGCGTGTGAAAGGGTATTGACCGCTAAGATTTTCGTCGGAACTTAATTTTAGGTTTTTAGATGTATCGCGGTTTGAAGGATCGATCGCACCGTCGGAAGTATATATGGGTGCCAGTGGAATACCTGACATAGTTTCATAGTGCTTTCCGGTGTCGGTATTTTTAAGATAAGCCTCTATCCACTCTTCAACATTTCCCATATAACTACTTTATTATAAAAAATATCGCACTCCTTGCTTAATTGAACGGATTTTAGATTTTGGTATTCGGTACTCTCGGTTTGAAGTTACCTTGATTTGAACACGAAGCATGAAATATCTAATTTTGCCGAATCTTAAACGACGGAAACAATATAACCTTGGGCTAAAATTTATTGAATCGGATCATTTAATTTCGAATTGTTCAATTCCGATTCGCCAAAGATTTGGCAAAAAATACTGACTTTTTTTAGAATGGGATATGTTTTCAAATATGACCTCCGTCAAAAGCACTGAAATCACAGGAATCAAAGAAAAAGTTAACGGTGGTCATGACCGTTATAAATGGGTAGTGCTTTCAAATACGACCTTGGGTATGCTGATGGCGACCATCGATATTTCCATTATGCTAATCGCATTGCCCGATGTTTTCAAAGGCATCGGCATCGATCCTCTGTTGCCTCAGAATAGTTTTTATTTATTGTGGATGATATTGGGCTTTATGGTCGTAACGAGCGTTCTTGTGGTTTCTTTGGGAAGACTCGGCGATATGCTCGGTAGAGTAAAGATGTATAATCTGGGGTTTGCCGTATACACATTTTTTTCACTTCTTCTTTCGATAACGTGGTTTTCCGGTACGTCGGCGGCATTGTATCTGGTTATAATGAGGCTGTTTCAGGGTGTCGGGGCCGCATTTTTAATTGCAAACTCTTCGGCGATTTTAACCGACGCATTTCCGGAGAACCAGCGTGGAATGGCATTGGGAATTAATCAAATCGCCGGAATAAGCGGATCATTTATCGGACTGGTTCTCGGAGGAGTATTGGCTCCGATTCAGTGGAGACTTATTTTTTTGGTGTCAGTTCCTATAGGTCTGTTCGGTACGGTATGGGCATACCTTAAATTAAGAGAAGTGCCAAAAAAGATAGATACCAATATCGATTGGATTGGCAACATTACTTTTGCACTGGGTTTGACATCTTTGATGATTGGCATAACATACGGAATTCAACCCTATGGAGGTCACTCTATGGGGTGGACAAGTCCGCGAGTCCTCGGTTTTATCGGATGTGGCATTCTGTTGCTTATTTTATTTTGTGTAGTTGAGCTCAGATCTAAAGATCCCATGTTTAGGTTAAAACTTTTTAAGATTCGGGCATTTACCGCAGGGAGTCTGTCGTCATTACTGGCCTCAGTCGGCAGAGGTGGCCTTATGTTTATGTTGATTATTTGGCTCCAGGGTATTTGGTTACCGCTTCACGGTTATAATTTTTCTGACACACCACTGTGGGCCGGAATTGCGATGCTGCCCTTGACGGCCGGTTTCTTGGTGGCCGGTCCGATTAGCGGAATACTTTCGGATAAATTTGGTTCACGTCAGTTTGCTTCGGGCGGAATGTTCGTTGCGGCGATATCTTTTGGGCTTTTAGAACTTCTGCCGGTAAATTTCAATTATATGGAATTTGGTCCTCTGCTGTTTTTAAATGGGCTGGCGATGGGGGCATTCGCGGCTCCCAACAGAGCCGGAGTTATGAACAGTCTTCCCCGTGAGCATCGAGGCGTGGGTTCCGGCATGAATTCTACATTTCAAAATTCAGGGCAGGTTCTGTCAATCGGAATATTCTTTACTTTGCTCATAATCGGACTTTCTTCCACACTATCCGGTTCGTTGTTTAATGGACTAGTCTCTATGGGAGTTCCTGCGGCTGCAGCCAAAAAGGCATCGGGGCTACCGCCTGTGTCTACATTGTTTGCTTCATTTTTGGGATATAACCCGGTACAGCATTTACTCGGTCCGCATATATTTTCATCCCTAAAGCCTACGGCTAGAAGGACAATTTCCGGTAGGAGTTTTTTCCCTGACTTGATAAGTCCTGCCTTCAAAAATGGCCTTAGGGCCGCCTGTGATTTTGCCGTAGTTGCGTGTCTTTTGGCTTCATTTACATCTTGGTTAAGGGGTGGAAAGTTTGTTTATAGCGATAAGATTGAGATTAAAAGCGGTTCATAATCTGTGAACAGGTTTACTTTGGTCAGTGAAATTAGACGATTATTTCAAATGTTGAATCAGACAAAAATATTTGAGACGGAATTTGTATATTCCTTCCGTGATATTTCCTTGAATGCTTTAGGGGTGTCGTTCAGAAATTGATTTTTATGGGTGGAAGTCAGTCCATATAGTTATTGATAATTGACAGGGATAATTCCGGTTGTATTGAGTTTCGCGGTTTTGAAGGCTTTATTTGGAACCGGGATCATTTCAAATATCGGGAAATCTTTGATAAACCTTTAGGTTATTGGCATTCGTGGAAGTTGTATCTCAAATTAGAGCCTAAAATAGCTTAAAACTTTAAGTTTAAAACAAATGTTAAGACATTGGGTATACATGAAATTCAGGAAGGTAAGAACCAGAGGTTTGGATGAACAAATCATGAGAATTAAATTATCTTAGAGATGGGAAAATATTCAAAAATAAAGTTGTTTAGGAGACGGTATTGAAAAGCGAGACAGAATATGTATTAAAAACAGTTGAAGAACGCGGTGTCAGGTTTATTCAGTTGTGGTTTACCGACGTGTTGGGTACGCCTAAGGGCTTTTCTATCACTCCTGCCGAGTTGGAGAATGCTCTGAGCGACGGAATGATCTTTGACGGCTCTTCAATCGACGGATTTAGCAGGATTCAGGAATCAGATATGGTTTTGCTCCCGGATGCTAATACATTTCAGATTTTGCCTTGGATGATAGAAAATGCATATGTAGCAAGAATTGTCTGTGACGTGAGAAACAATGACGGCTCACCATTTGAAGGCTGTCCTCGCCGCGTACTAAAAAGAACTTTGGATTCAACCAAGAAGCTTGGGTATGATTTTTATGTTGCGCCTGAGATCGAGTATTTCTATTTTAAAGATGATAACAGCAAACCCGTATGTTTGGATAACGGATCTTATTTTGATTTAACCGTGAGCGATTTAGCAACTGAGCTAAGAAAACGCACGGTAGTCGCCCTTGAAGAGATGGGCATTCCGGTGGAACACGCCCAGCATGAAGATGCTCCCTCACAACACGAAATTGACCTTCGATATACAGACGCACTAACGATGGCCGACACCGTAATGACCACCAGGTTAATAATAAAGAGTTTGGCGAGTCAAAAAGGAGTGATGGCAAGTTTCATGCCAAAACCGCTTGAATCAGAGCAAGGTTCGGGAATGCACAGCCACTTTAGTCTATTTAAAGGCGAAGTTAACTGCTTTGCTGATGCAGATCAGGATTATGGTCTGTCGAAAACCGCAAAACATTTTATAGCCGGAGTCTTAAATTATTCAAAGGATATCACTGCGGTAACCAATCAGTGGGTTAACTCTTATAAAAGACTCGTACCGGGATATGAAGCACCCGTAAATATCTCTTGGGCAAGAAATAACCGTTCAGCGTTGGTAAGAATACCCGTTGCAAAGCTTGGTAATTCGGAAGCAACAAGATTTGAATACAGGGCAATTGATTCGGCATGTAACCCTTACCTTGTGTTTGCTTTGGTCCTTGCGGCTGGACTCAAAGGTATTGATTCAAAGATGGAACTGATGGAAGAGACATCTGTCAATTTATATAAAGAAGGTTATGATACATTCTCTTCCGAGGCTGCCAATCCGCTTCCCAATAACCTTAAATCTGCAATTGAAAATATGGAAAAGTCAGATTTCGTCCATGAAGTTCTCGGAGACCATGTCTTTGAATGGTTTTTGAAAAATAAAAAACAAGAGTGGGCGAGATACGCAAGGCATGTAACGGATTATGAAATCAGCAGATATCTTCCTTATCTTTAAAAATGCAGGTTCAATAACAGTTCTCATGATTAATTCGGCTACTGATTAGGCACTATGGATAGGATACTTAGTTACTCTTTTGATTTGGGATCTCATTTGACGAAAGATTCTGATTTGATTGCGGTATCAGAATCTAGTCTCGAAACATTTAGTCAGCTTTTTGCCGTTAAAGAATCGGGAGACAATATACTTCTTACGATAGTTAATGTAGCCGATCTGGGTCAAACCGGGTGGAATTTATGCAAGGATATTTACGAAGATATAGGTCTCGATGTCCCCGTACTTATAACTGTGAGAAATGCAACGGAGAGTTTGTCATCCGGGCAGGAACTTTTGCAAAATTCCGAGTATTTTGAAGATTTTATTGTTGAAGATATCAATTCATTCGAGCTTGAAATGAGAATAAAAAAAATTCTAAAAAGATTTGGTAAACAGATTTCCAAAACATTAATCACTTACGGTCCGATCGTAATAAATACCGATACCTACCAGGTGCTGTGTGATAACAGACCGCTGGATCTGGCGTATATGGAATATGAGTTGCTTAAGTTCCTGGTTTCAAAACCGGGTAAGGTATTTTCGCGGCAATCACTTTTGTCAAGAGTGTGGGGTTATGAATATTACGGAGGTGCCAGAACCGTTGACGTGCATATAAGACGGCTGAGGGCAAAGTTGGGTGAAGAGCACGCTAATTTGGTACAAACAGTTCGGTCAGTGGGATATAGGTTTGGCCTATCCAAATATTAGCTTTTCAATACGCTGAATCTACCCACTATTTTAGCTTGGCAATCGCTTCGATCTCGATAAGAGCCCCCAAAGGCAACTCTTTGACTGCAATTGCCGATCTTGCGGGTCGGTGATCGCCAAATTCCTTAACGTAGGCTTCATTCATAGATGTATAATCCTTCATATCACCTGACTTCGGCGCTTTTACTCATTTTGGGGGTCAATTAAGCCTCTGAACAGGGTGTTTGTCTTTTTCGGGGGCACTAATTACTTAGTTGTATACTTGAAATATGGCCAGCTGGATCAGGAAAGTACCAACTGCTTCAGGAGCAACTGCTGTCCAAATCATACACAAGGATGGTCGAATTGTCGTTGGTATCGATCATATTGGTTCAGCTAACAGCGATGACGAACTTGCTCTTTTATTAGTAATTGCTAACGAGAAACTACATAGTGGTCAACAGTCACTTTTTAACGAGTTTGAATCCACGTCCGGATCAATTAAATTAATTTCCACTTTTAGTAAATATCTTTTAGACCAGTTAGAACAATATTACGATGCAATTGGATTTAACGCCATCGGCGATCAAATATTTAAAGATGTCGTATTGGCCCGATTAGTTGAACCTGTTTCTAAAGTAGATACGGTAAGAGTGCTAAATGAATTAGGAGTGAATGCACCAACAGTTGATACCATATACAGATCTCTTAGACGTTGTAATAAAAATAACTTTCGAAATATAATTCAAAAGGCCTGTTTTAATTATGCCAAAATAGATCATGCCAGCTTACTCTTATATGATGTAACTACGCTCTATTTTGAGATTCAAAAACAAGATGACTTTAGGAAGCCGGGATATTCCAAAGAAAGACGCCTAGAGCCTCAAATTCTCGTTGGTCTATTGGTAGATCAGAGCGGATTCCCTGTTACGGTTCACCTCTTTGAGGGAAATAAATCAGAAACCTTAACTATATTACCGGTTCTTAGAGATTTTAAGACCATAAATAATCTCAAAGAAATAACAGTTGTAGCTGATGCGGCAATGCTGTCAAAAGACAACCTTGTAAAGTTATATGAAGCCGGATTTAACTTTATAGTTGGATCAAGAATTAAAAAAGTCCCATACGGTTTTGATAAAGACAGTGTCTTGATCAAAGACGGATTCATAGCAGATGGTGCAACGGTGGTTGAATATCAGAATTTCTTAGGTCACGACAAGAACTTATGTAAAGTCATTTACCAATACAAAGAGGATCGTGCTCGCCTAGATTTGAAAAATATAGAAAAGCAGATAGAAAAAGCAAAGCAGATAGTAGAAGGTAAGTCTCCGACCAGCAAAGTAAGGTTCTTAAAAATTACTGATTCAAAAAAATCAATAAATGAACAGCTAATTGACCAGAATAAACAAAAAGCAGGTATCAAAGGTTATGTTACCAATCTGGATAAACTAACCCCAAATGAAATTATTTCCCATTATCACAAGCTATTTGAAGTGGAAAGGTCATTTCGGATGTCAAAATCTGATCTAAGGGCACGACCAATCTTTCACCACAAAAAAGAGTCAATTGAGGCTCATTTAACAGTCGTATTTGCCGCTCTTGCAATAGCCAGAGAAGTTCAAAAGAATACCGGATTAAGTATTAAGAACTATATTCAAAAACTTAAGCCATTACGAACCGGTGTTTTAGAACTTGATGGACATAAAATATCTATTCCTCCGGATATACCGGTAGAAATTAAGGCACTTGAACGGGGGCACTAAAACGCCGAAGTCAGGTGGCTATTCACCTGCCATCCACCATTTTTAATTAAATCTGTGACTTAATTGAAATCGAGGGAGAGTTAGAAAAAAGATTTAACGTTTCATTTAATAAAAAGTATGAAGACCTAACTTCAATCAACAAATATAGAACAGACATATTTAAGGGCTTAACCGTCCAGACTGGCCAAACCACACAACAAAACTAAATTGCCAAAATCAAAGAAATGACCTGCTAGTTATAGGTAAATGCCAAATTAAAGTGCAAAAGTTAGGGAATTACCTTTTTCCCAAGCAAGTAATTGTGAAAAAGTATTGAATTTATTTTATCAGTAAGACTTTGGCAGTCCCAAACTGTGTTGAGCCACGAAGTTAAGGATCATCTCTCTGGATACCGGTGCGGTTCGCATTAATCTCACGGCACCCCAATAGTCTGCCAGTCCATATTCAGATGATATCCCATTACCACCGTGTGTTTGCATCGACTGATCTAGGGCGGCTATTGCAGCTTCGGCAGCCGAGTATTTAGCCATGTTTGCCGCTTCGGAGGCATCTAGGTCGTTGTCAAATAGCCACGCCGCCTTTTTATTCATTAAGGCGGCAAGTTCCAAATTAATTTTTGCAATCGCCAATGGGTGAGACAGTCCCTGATGTGCTCCAATAGGCGTCCCCCAGACTTCGCGATTTCTGGCATAGTCCGATGCCTTGTCAAGGGCGTATCTTCCCGAACCGATCGCCATAGCGGCAACCATTATTCTTTCCGGGTTTAAACCGGTGAAGACTTGTCTCAGTCCGTGACCTTCATGTCCGATCAAGTTTTCCTTTGGAACTTCTACGTTATCGAAAAATATGGTGAACTGTTTTTCCGGAGCTTTGATTTCAACCGGGAGAATATGTTTTTCCAATCCGGGTGAATCAACGTCAACCATAAAGAGCGACAGCTGACCTCGTTTAGTCTTTTCGTCTACACCTGTTTTGGTAACTACCAATATTGCCTCAGCTTCGTCCACGCCCGAAATATAGTACTTTGTTCCGTTAAGGCGATAGACATCTCCGTCTTTGGTGGCGGTTACTGCAATATTGTGTGAATTAGATCCCGCATCAGGTTCGGTTATAGCAAAGGCCATCTTCTTTTGACCTGTTGCAATCGGTCTGAGCCATTTTTCCTTTTGGCCCTCGTTTCCAAATTTTGCAAGAATTGGTCCGACGATTGCCGGAGAAACAACTAGGAGCAGTAGGGGACAGCCCAGCGATGACAGCTCTTCTTCAACAATTGCTAATTCGGTAAGACCCATGCCGCCTCCGCCATATTCTTCCGGCAGGTTTACTCCGAGATATCCTTGTGCGGCAAGTTCAATCCACAATTCATCTTGTTTTTCGCCTAAGTTAGCTTTATCTACAAAATATTTATGTCCGTACTTATTCCCAATCTGTCTTACTGACTGACGCAACATTTGCTGTTCTTCAGTTTCTATAAAGGCCATTCATTGCTCCTTGTTCTGATGCTTTTATTATTTAAGATTATTTCACAAAGCGGATAGGAATATCCACTTCTTGGGCCAAAAAATATTCGCCCAAACTCTTTGCTTGCGGATCCTCTCTTAAACTTGACGCCACGCCTCTGCCTAACAGTTTGTGAATCACGAAATTAATAGCAAACAGGTTTTTGAGTTCATATCGTTCCACTTTAAGATAGGATCCGTCTTGTTGTATGAGTTCAGGCATCAGTTCCCGAATCTTACTTTCGGTTAAAAAGTTATTAAGCCATTCAAAAGTTTCCTGAGACTTTGTCCAGAATCCGACGTTTGCATTTCCGCCTTTGTCACCGGATCTGGCCCCGGCGATTGTTCCCAGCGGCATTAAGGAGGTTTGTGAAAGTTCATCGCCGCTACGGGGATATTGCGAATCAACACCCGAATCAACAAATGAAACATTTTCACCTGACAGGGTTGTGTCTGTGAAATCTGTTTCCGTTAAATTGATCAATACCTTGGGGAATACAGCGGATTTTGGAATAAGGGTCGGCCAATAAATTCCATATTGGGATCCGTTGGAAGGCGGTGTTTTGGAGTAAAGCCCCGGATAGTTCGCCAGAACTAACGAAGTTGCCGCATCGCTAAATTTTCGTCCCACCTTATTTTGATCGGCATCACGTACAGTGATCTCCAAGTCAGCCTTTTCAACTGATTCGAGTGTCGGAACTACTTTATAAATTAGCTTTGTGTCGATTGACTCAAAGTCCTTTCCGATTATGTCAAACAGACTGTTTTTGAAAAGATCGGCCTTTTGTTCAATATTTAGTCCGGTCAGGACAAAGGTCATTGTGTTTTTGAACCCGCCGTTAAGATTTATTGCCACTTTATAATCGGTGGGCGGCTGAATCCCTTTGACCCCACTGATCTTAACCCTGTCATCTCCGACCTGATTTAACTCGATAGTCCTAAAGTCCGCAGTGACATCGGGATTTAAATAATAAGGTGAACCTATCTCATAAAGGAGTTGGCTGGTGACGGTACCTACTGAGACCAGTCCTCCGGTCCCGTCATGTTTTGTTATAACCGAAGTTCCGTCGGCTTCAAATTCGGCAATCGGGAATCCGATTTCCTTAAAGGTCGGAACTTCTTGGAAAAATGAGTAATTGCCACCGGTAGCCTGTGTGCCACATTCGATAATATGTCCCGCAACCAGAGCCCCGGCAAGGCTGTCAAGATCATCGGGTTCCCATCCAAATTCAAAGGCCGGTGCAGCCATCACCAAGGCGGCATCGGTAACTCTTCCGGTGATGATGATATTTGCTCCCGACTTTAGGGCAGCTACAATTGGCCAGATACCCAGATAAACGTTTGCGGTAACCGGAGGTCGCTGACTCATGTCTAATTCCTCTGCGGTATCTAAGTTGGACAGACTTATTCCCTGAGCCTGAAACTCTTCAAGACGGTCAACAATATTGTCACCTATCACCGTTCCGACTTTTAGATCGTGTCCTGAGGTTTTAATGAGATCGATTAGTTTTTCCGAAAGACCGATCGGATCCAATCCTCCGGCATTAACGATGACCTTTATATTTTTGGTTGCGATATCATCGAGAATTTGCTGAAACTGAACATAAAAAGACCTTGCGAATCCTCCGTTATTTTTTAATTGGGACTTGTATAAAATCAGCATTGTGAGCTCCGCCAGGTAGTCTCCGGTTAGATAATCAATGTCTCCCATCGTGACCATCTCTTTAGCGGCACTTATACGATCTCCGTAGAAACCGGAACAGTTACCTACTCTGACGACTCTGTTCGTATTCACAGCTGACTGTCCTCCTGAATAATTGCCAGTATTTGGTTGTTCGAAACCTGATCGCCGATCTTAACAGTTACCGAACTAACGATGCCGTCGATAGGGCTTATTACCTTGTTTTCCATTTTCATCGCTTCGATAATTACTAAATCCTGACCAATTTTTACGGTATCGTTTTCTCCCACCAGAATCTTGGTGACTGTTCCGGGCATCGGAGCCACTAATGAACCTTTAGGCACTGATTCGGCGGGATCGATGAAAGTAGGCATTACCTTAAATTCAACATCTCCGTCCGGTGACCCTACCCAAATCTTATTGTTATCGAAGATCTCTACTTTGAAATAGGTTTGTAGTCCATTTGTGACAAGTCCGATTATATCATCTCCGATGTAGGATAGGCTTGCTTCCAAAATATCCTGATTGACTTTAATATGATCGATTTTATTGTGTCTGTCAAAACTGTATTCAACTTCAAGTTCGACTTCGGAATTATGCGATGATCGCAAGACAAGTTTTTCCGGCTGACTCCTTAGATTTCGAAAGCCGAT
>DAIDJA010000006.1 GCA_027451605.1 Acidimicrobiales bacterium | reverse complement strand
GATAATCCCGTGGGGAACTGGGATCCGAGCGGGAAGTTTCATAAGTCGTTTAAGATGAATTCTAGTTGGAAGTATTTAAAAGTTGTCGGAAACGTTTCTTATGTTTCCATAATGGTATTAAATTTCAATTGTCCTCTGTTTAGTAATATTGTCGACTTAGGAATGGATATTCAGTTTTGCCAACTAGGTCCGTCCAGCGAAGGTAACCCGGGTCGTTGCCAACCTAGTTCTTGGATACCGGACCAAGCCTATGCGCTTTTTATTTTAAAACCAAATTTTACGGCAAAGGAATCCGGACTTAATAGTAAGGAGCTGTTATATTCTTTTGATGGGACACGTGGCAATAGTAATCACTTTGGGAATCATTCTAACGAGATTTTTGGAACGAGCCAATCCGGTTATCTAAGACAGGAATTTCCTGATGATAATGGATGTCCGCTAACCGATTGTGGTGGTGAGGGAGAAGATGCTGCCTATCAGATGAATAATTCTAAGCAAAGGCTTTCTAACACAGAATGCAACAGTATTTTCAGTTTGGTTTCAAGTACACACTTAGGAGCTATAGCTGCATCGGAAATTTCATATGATTATTTTGGGGGCTTATCCTACACTCTTGTTGTAAGCGGGCCAGGTAATGCCGCTGTCTCGGTAAGTTCGAGCGCGACATGAGTATATTCAGAAACGACGGACGAAAAAAATTTAGAGTAATTCTTATCATAGAATCTATCTTAATTATCGGATTACTTTGCGCTATATTTTTTACGATCCAAGACAAGAAGTCAAATAAAACTGTACCAAAATTATATTCCACCTGTAATTATTCAACGCCTCTAACGGCCGAATCACTTTCCGTCATATCTGCAACTATAAAGAAAGGCCTGACATATATTCAAGCGACAAATTGGTTTAATGTTTCCACCTCAATTGAGGACCACCAGTATTCTTGTGTCTCAATTTACAGCAGCACAAACAATAATGGAATTATTAAGAACGACAATACAGTCATTTTAATTCAACTGCCTACCAATTTGACTTCATCAGAACAAGTGCATGTCACAGACCTCGTTTATAGCATAATGACGAAAACGGGAGATTATAGCAAAATAACGATTTTAAAGCACCCTCAAATGTATGGATGAAAATATTCTTACCTATCCCATATATTCAAATGTAACCCAAGTCGTTAATCCCACCGCCATATACACCTACAACAACTTGGCTCAGATGGCAACCGTATCTGACGGAACCAATACGACTTATTTTGGCTATGATCCTTCAGATAACCTTACACCTACCCCAAAAGCCGTAAGTTTAGACGCTTTACATTTGGCGACTGCACTAACTTTCGGACAAGAACTCAGAACATTTGTCACCCATGATAGACGGTTAGCTGAATCTGCAACAGAAGTTGGTTTGCCGGTTCTCACACCCTAAAGATACGTTTAATCGCATAACGCATTTGTGGACAAATGACAGGACTAACCGATCCATCCGTGTGCTCGCCAGTTATTTGGGCTGATTGCTTCTTAGCAAATCTTGTGAACGCCTCCTCGTTAATGTACACGACGCTGGGCGTTACTCGTGGTATATCCCCTATCCAAGTTTTAAGTCTTCCCGCGCTTATATTAGCTTCTCAAGTAATTCTTTTGTTGTCATTTGCCATCCCTGTGCCCCCAATCTCTCAACCAGTTCTTTACACGGATGCCCCACGTCTGAGGTTGCGCTTCGCCGAGGGCGGCTCCCAATAAGAGGAAGAGCTGAACGGCGACAATTGAATAAAAAATTATTTCAACCGGCAAGCTCATGCGTGTGCTCCTTCTTTTGCATACTTTTAGTTTTAGCACATTTTTAAAATTAAAGGGGAAATCTCTAAACTTTTTTGGCATAGTACTGACCGCTTTTTTTGATAACGTGACAACCAATAATGACGAAATTTTTATTGAGGTTTCCTTTGAGCTTTTCAAAAAAGCCATAACCAACCTACTGATTTCAATAGGGAAATTCAAATTGTAGTCTGCAACACCTTTTTTTAAAAAATCTTTGGTCAAGACTTTAAGCCCTGTAATTCAAACAAATAACATTTTGTTAAAAATCCAAGATAGACATATGAAAAACGTACCCGGCTTATAACCCATTTGGTCCAAAGTTTCCCGGAGTGATTGTCGGACGTGACTTACGGCCTGCAGTCTCCCAATACCGCAGCCCTAAATATAGCCGAAATGAAATGAAACTTATTGGAGCTCTAACTCTTTATCCGAATTGGAATTAAGTTACGATTGTCCCCGTAAAGTTTCCCGTTCAACCTATTTGAATCCGTTTAGCAGCATTTCCATTTAAGTTTTGATTTATATAATCCGGTAAGAGACTTCGGCGGGGCGTTGACACTCCCTTGAATCGATCAAAGCCTTTATTTTAAAACAACCAAATTATAAATAATCTTTAAGTTCCCTCAAATGGCCTTGTCGGGTTTCTATTCGACAGTTACGGTTTTAGCCAGGTTTCTTGGTTTATCTACATCGTTATTATGGCGCACTGCCAATTCGTAAGCCAAAAACTGCAGTGGAATTATATCAACTACCGGACTAAATAAGTCAAAAGTATCCGGTACATAGAAAATGTCATCAAAATAATTTGAAACAGAGTTGTCGCTGTCATTTGCTACCACTACAACTCTTGCGTTTCTGGATCTCACCTCTTCCAGATTTGATAATAATTTTTCATATAGCTTGTTCTTTGTTGCAATACCGATGACGGTTGTATTTGAATCCAATACGGCGATGGGACCGTGTTTAAGCTCGCCTGCAGGGTATCCTTCGGCATGCAGATATGAAATCTCTTTTAGCTTTAAGGCTGCCTCTAAGGAGGTGGGGTATCCCATATGACGTCCAATGAAAAAGAAATCTCTTGTATCTTTAAACTTTTCTGCGAGCTTCCGATAAGAAGTTTCTCGCCCTAAAGCAATCTCCATCATAGAAGCACAATTTTGTAAATCGGCAAAATACCTATCTGCTTCGCTCTTAAATAGTACTCCGCTAAATCTTCCCAGAGCAATTGAAAAACCCAACAGTACAGCGAGCTGAGCCACATAAGACTTGGTTGCCGCAACCGAAATTTCCGGTCCGGCGCGGGTAAACATTACCGCATCAACATTATTGGTTACCGTCGATCCCACAACGTTTGTCACGCATAGAACTTTTGCTCTGGACTTTCTGGCAAAATTTAATGCCGCTAACGTGTCGATAGTTTCTCCGGATTGAGTGATCCCAACAACTAAAGTTGTAGAGTCCAAAACCGGATCTCTGTATCTGAACTCACTCGCAATATCCAGTTCTACCGGAATTCTTGCCCAGTGTTCAATTGCGTACTTTGCAACCATAGCCGAATGATATGAAGTTCCGCAACCCACCAAAAAGATCTTTCTGATATCTGCCAATTCGTGAGGATCAAAGTGAATTTCATCAAAATACAGTTCCAACTTATCTGTGCTTCGACCAAGTAATGTTTCCGTGAATGCGTAGGGTTCTTCATGAATTTCTTTAAGCATGAAAGTCTCGTAGCCGGCCTTTTGAGCGTCTTTGTAGCTCCAGGTAACGGGAGTTGCCGCAAATTCAATTCCGCTTAAGTCAAAGTCATAAATTTTAAGAGAAGACTTTGTTACCGCTGCTATTTGAAGATCCTGAAGGTAAACAAACTTTTCGGCATGTTCTAAGATAGCCGATACGTCAGATGATATAAAATTTCCCATATTGCCGAGTCCGACTACCACCGGAGACATGTTTTTCCCCACGAGAATTGTATCGGGGTATTCTGAACTTATAACTGCAACAGCAAATGTACCCAACAGGGCTTTAAGAGTCATTGAAAAGGCTCTTAAAAATTCATCCGCCCCACTACCCTCGGATTTAATTAATGATAGATTTTCTTCAATTAAATGAGCTATCACTTCAGAATCAGTATTTGAGATAAACTCATGACCGCTGTCTTTGAGCATCTCTTTTAACTCACGGAAATTTTCTATTATCCCATTATGAACTATCGCCAACTTGCCGCTGCAGTCCAAATGCGGATGAGCATTTAAATCGTTGGGCACTCCGTGAGTTGCCCATCTGGTATGGGCCAGGCCAATAGCCGCCATTGAATCGTTAACTTGGGGCATGACACTTAGCTTTTCAATCGATTGGTTTAAATGGGCGTACTTATAAAGTTCAAGACCCGACCCGTCTAACAATGTCACGCCGGCAGAATCATATCCCCGATATTCAAGTTTTTTTAGCCCGTCAATTAAAATCTGATTTACTTTTTCGCCGGTAACGGCGCCAATTATTCCGCACATGTTTTATTTACTGTACTCTTTAAAAATTTCAAAACGGTAAGACTCCTTTTAATGAGATAATTTTTAATTACCGATGTTTTCCATTATAGAAGCTACCTTATCGCCTATCTTAGCCAAGTAAGTTTCCACCAGTTCGTCTGATTTTGCTTCAACCATAATTCTGAGCAATTTTTCGGTACCAGAGGGTCTAATCACCGCTCTAAAGGCACCTGCCTCTGTTTCGGTGATCGAATCCACAAGCTTATTAAGATCGCCATCTGTTACGATTTCGTGAGCCTTTAAATACTGGTTGTCGGTTAATCTAATATTTAGGAGTTTTTGGGGAAACGTTTGCATCAACTGTGTAAAGATTTCGGAAGGCTTTTCATTTGATGCCCTTAATATATTCAAAATTAAGATCGCATTTAAGATACCGTCCCCGGTACATGTGATATCTTTCCTAATAATATGTCCGGACTGCTCTCCTCCTAAAATATAGTCATTTAATACCATCGTCTCCACAACATTTCGGTCACCAACGTCACATCTTTTAACTTCGACGCCCATATCGGCCATTGCAAGATTAAATCCCAAATTTGTCATTGAAGTAACCACGACTCCGTTATTCTTAAGTGAGTCGGATTCGGTCAATGCGTTAGCGTACAGGGCGAGTATGTGATCTCCGTCTATCGTTACTCCATTTTCATCGACTAAGACTATTCGATCACCGTCACCGTCAAATGCTATTCCCAGGTCACTTTTGGTCTCAATAACAGCTTTTGCCAAAGCTTTTGTATCGGTGGCACCACAACCGGCATTGATTGAATAGCCGTTTTGCTCGGTAAATATCGGAACAACTTTTATCGGAAGTTTTTCCAAAATCTTCGGAGCGAACCCTGAGGTCGCCCCGTTGGCACAGTCGACGATCACGGTAAAATCTTTCGAATAAGTGTCCGTTGAAGTTCCGATCCGGGTGTAAAGCATAAACTCCCATATCGATATCTGATCTATCCCATCTTCAATTTTTCCGACTTCGATTTGACTATCGTTGTCTTCTGAATATGAAACCTCGTCGTCAATCAGCTCCTGAATTCTTTGTTCAACCCTCTGATCGGCCTTAATTCCGTCTGCTCCGATAACTTTGAATCCGTTATCATAAAATGGATTATGAGAAGCCGATATAACAATTGCCGGAAGTGAAAGTTGAGATGCTAAATACGCAACTGCGGGTGTAGGCACGACACCTAAGTCAATTACCGTCGATCCGTTGGAACAAAGCCCGGCGGCCACGGCAGAAAACAGCATGTCCGAACTGATTCTATTGTCTCTGCCAACTAAAATCGGAGACTGATTGAAGTTGGCGGCTACCGCCCTGCCAAATTTTAACGCAAATTCACAGGTTAGCTCAGTATTGGCCCTTCCCCGAATTCCGTCGGTACCGAACTGCATATTGACAAAAGATGATTATATTATCTCTTCGAATACTGAGGAGCCTTACGAGCTTTCTTAAGACCGTATTTCTTGGACTCTTTCTCCCTTGCGTCTCTGGTTAAGAAACCGGCTCGCTTCATTTCAATACGCTTTTCAGGAAATAACTCGGCAATAGCTCTGGCAATTGCCAATCTGATGGCTCCCGCCTGTCCGGAGCTTCCCCCGCCGTCGATATTGGCAATCACGTCATAGGAATCCGAAAGATTTGCTATCTTAAGTGGCTCCAAGATTAATGTCTGATGTACCCGAGACGTAAAGTATTCTTTTAGGTCTCGGTTATTTACCTTGTGGTTTCCGGTACCTTTTACCAGCCTTGCGCGGGCAACGGCGGATTTCCTTCTTCCGTTTGTTTGTACTAGTGTTTCTGCCATAACTTTTTCCTGTTTTATTTTCGTATTGTGATATTTATAGTTTTTTCGGATTTATTTTTTGATATTCAGCTATTATTTCAATATTTCCATTATTTCAATATTTCCAGCCTTAATGATTTTAAATTCCGATTCTTAGAGCTTTGAACTCTTGAAAGTGCTCTAAATGTACTTCATCAAAAACCGTTGGGTCGAAATATTTAAACCTTTACTTTTTAAGCTCATAAACTGCCGGGTTTTGAGCCTGATGAGTGTGTTCGGGTCCGGCATGCAAATGAAGCTTCTTAATCATTTGATTTCCGAGTTTGGTCTTGGGCAGCATGCCTTTAACTGTTTTGGTTAAAAGCTGTTCCGGATCGTTTTTCAGCAAATCACCGTAGCTGACCTTTTTAAGACCTCCGGGATATCCCGAGTGCCTATAGCTGAAGTTTTGGTCGGCCTTATTGGCTGTCAATCTCACATCTTTTACGTTTACTACAACCACGTGATCTCCGGTGTCGGCGTTAGGAGTATAGATGGGCTTGTGCTTTCCCATTAACAATACGGCTACCTGAGAAGCCAAACGACCCAGCGGGATATCTTTGGCGTCAACGACATGCCATTCATGGCTTATCTCTTTTGCTTTGGGGGTATATGTAACCAACTTAAAAACCTTCTTTATCTAATGGGCTACAAGTCTGCGACCCATCATTTAAACTTACGATTTATCCGTCCGACTTTGCCGACGTTAATCTGATTATTCAAGTCACAAACCGATTTAATTAAAAACAAGTCCGTTAAAAGTATTCAGTTAAATACGTCTGTTCGGTACGAAACATGAACCAAGTGAAGTCCATGCGGGGGAGCAATAAACGTCAATTCATTTCTGCTTTTTCCCTTTAATATTCTATCAAGTTCTGTGACCGACCGTTTACCGATTCCTATTTCAATGAGCAGCCCCGTAATTGATCGTACCATTTGATGGCAAAAGGCATTCGCGCTTATTTCAAAAACATCAAATCCAAATTTATTTTTGGTTATTTTAGCTGTTTGAACCTTCCGAACGGTAGACTTAAGTTCTTTTGAAGACTTGCAGAATGCTACAAAATCGTGCTCTCCGATAAGTAACTTACAAGCTTCATTCATCTTCCCAAAATCCAAACTTTGAAAGCTATGGTAGGCAAAGCGGCTGAATGTGGGCTCCCTATTGGGACCGACAGTAAAAATGTAGTGATAGGTACGATCAATGGCTGAAAATCTTGCGCTGAAACTGCTGTCAACTTCTGCGGCGTCTTTTATAAAGATCGTTGAAGGCAACATTGTCGCCATCGACTTAAGCAGCCTCGCTTTTTCAAAAGGCTTTTTTAGAATAGTTTCGTCAATATCAAAATGAATAACCTGATAACTTGCATGAACCCCCGCATCGGTCCTTCCCGCACAGACCAATTCGATAGGTTGATTAAATACTTTGCTTAATACATCCGTAACGGTACTTGCAACCGTAACCTGGCTAACCTGAGGTGCAAAACCATGAAAATCCGTTCCGTCATAGCTTATGAGCAACGCAATTCGCTTCATTTAACTTAACCGCTTCATCTAAATTAACTTAAGCATAACAGAAAAGAGCCTCCGGCTTAAAGTAAAAAAATGAAGTTTAAAGTGCCGATCCAAAATACGAATAACCAAAATAGTTAAATACCATTCAAGTTAACCAAAAACAATTGTACGGCAACTACTGCGTCAACAATATATGCCACAGTAAGAGTATTACAGTAAGAGTTTTAGGGGGAACCTAATTCCAACTGAACTATGAGTGGCTATAACGGCTAACTCTTAGAACTTCTCTCCGTATTTTTTTACTATACAAATTCGATCCGAGCCATCGGAGCATTATCGCCCTGACGTTGACCGAGTTTGAGAATACGGGTGTATCCACCGTTTCTATCGGCGTATCGCGGCCCAATTTCTTCGAAAAGCTTATGGGCCATATCCTTGTCGCGAATGAAGGCTACAACTTGCCTCTGCTGATGAACTCCACCGACTTTGGCTTTGGTAACGACTTTTTCGACTACGGGCCTTAAGGCTTTGGCCTTGGCTTCTGTGGTAACAATGCCCTCAGCGGCTACCAAAGATGCAACTAAGTTTCCCAACATTGCCTTCTGGTGCTCGGCATCACCGCCGAACCTTCGTCCTTTTTTGGGGGTGCCTCTCATTTAAGCTCCTTGATGTCCTCTCAGTGCAAGCCCTCGTTCGTCGAGCTTGACGATAACCTCATCTAATGATTTTTGACCGAAATTAGTCAATGCTAAAAGTTCTTCTTCGCTGTGCTGAATAAGTTCGCCTATGGTTGCTATCTGAGCGCGCTTTAAGCAATTCATTGGACGCTCGGAAAGCTCAAGATCTTCTATCATCAGCTCCAAATCGGGAGATCCCACAACAGTAGTGGAAATTTCACCCAACTGAAGTCCTATCGGATCGTCGCTCATTGTAGCGACCAATTCCATAAGGTTCTTTAAGGTTTCCCCCGCAGATGCCAATGCCTCAGCCGGAGTAGTGGAACCATCGGTTTCAATATCCAATATAAGCCTTTCAAAGTCCGTTGAGTTTTCAACACGGGTAGGCTCAACGTCAATTGATACCCTTCTTACGGGTGAAAATATGGCATCAATCGGAATCACGCCGATTGTAGTTATTCTCTGCTCCCGTTCCGATGAAAGGTATCCTCGACCTCGTTCAATAGTTAAGTCTAAGGCGAGCCGACCCTTTGAGTTAATCGTAGCTATATGAAGGTCCTTATTAACTATCTCTACTTCCGAAGTGACGTGAATATCGGCGGCAGTTACTTCTTTCGGACCTCTCACGTCAATTCTTCCGATAACCGGCTCGTCGGAAAAACTGCGCAGAATTAGGTCTTTAATATTCAAAATAATTTCGGTTACGTCTTCTTTCACGTCTGCAATGGTAGAAAACTCATGCAGAGCATCGTCAAATCTGACCGTTGTTACTGACGCACCCGGAATTGACGACAGCAACGTTCTCCTAAGTGAGTTGCCTATCGTATGTCCGAAACCGGGTTCAAGCGGAGTAATTACAAACTTTTGACGATTTGCAACTTCATCCCCCAGGGATTGGATTGTAGGTCTTTGAATAATTAACATATTTTTGAATTCACTCCTTAACCACTGTTAACTTTAGTCTCTGTAAACTTTAACCGCTATGCACTTTCACCGATGGTGGATTCTGCAGTTACAAACGATTTAGTTATAATAGTCCTCTGATAGTTTTAATAATATTTGCCTGTAAAAATTAATTACTGTAAAAATCAATTACTCTGTAAAAATCAATTATTTTGAGTAAAGCTCGACGATTAACTGCTCACGAACCGGAATATCGATATGAGCCCTTAAGGGAAGGCTGTTCACCTTTATGGCAAAACTATCGTCGGTCCGTTCCAGCCACGGTGGAACCGCACGCTGAAGTACACTCAAATTATGTTCTACTACCGCAAAAGTTCTGGCCCTCTCAATTAAGGTTATTTCATCACCTTTTTTGATTCGGTAACTTGGAATGGTAACTCTTTTGCCGTTAACCAAGATCAGACCATGACGGACAAACTGCCGGGCTTGACTGCGGCTGGCACCCCAACCTGCCCTGAAAACAATATTGTCAAGTCTGGTTTCCAGGCTGAGCAACAGTGTTTCACCCGTAATTCCTTCTGAGCTGTTAGCCTGCTCATAGTACCGTGAGAACTGGGACTCTAAAACTCCGTAAATTCTTCTTGCCTTCTGCTTCTCGCGAAGCTGAGTCATATACTCTGATCCCTGTCTGGTACGATCCCTTCCGTGGTCACCGGGGGGATAGGGCCTCCTGGTGACGGGACACTTAATCGAGTCACACTTGGAACCTTTTAGAAAAAGCTGGGTCTTTTCCCGTCTGCACAAACGACAGACCGGACCTATATATCTAGCCAATTACTTCCTCTTTCATAATCAAATCTCTTCCTTTAAACCCTTCTGCGCTTCTTGGGACGGCATCCGTTGTGCGGCATTGGGGTAACGTCTCTCGTTGAGGTAACTTCAAGCCCGGCAGCCGCGACAGACCTGATTGCCGTTTCCCTGCCTGATCCCGGGCCCCTTACCAAAACTTCCACCTTTTGCATCCCATGTTCCATCGCACGTTTTGCACAAGCCTCTGCAGCCAGTTGAGCCGCAAATGGAGTGGACTTTCTGGACCCTTTAAAACCAACGTTGCCCGCTGACGACCAAGCGATTACGTTGCCTTCTTTGTCGGTAATTGAAACGATCGTATTATTAAATGAACACTTAATGTGAACTACGCCGGTTGATACCTTCTTCCGGTCCTTCCTTTTAATCTTTCTTCCTGCTGAAGCACTTCTTGGTTTTGGCATTTTTCCTCTTGTAATAAACCTTTTTTAATTAAAATCTTCTAATCGGCGCGTCGAATATTAATTCATATGCCATTTGATATGGGCAAAATTACTTCTTAACCTTCTTCTTACCCGCAACTGTCTTTTTCGGACCTTTTCTGGTTCTGGCATTTGTATGCGTACGTTGACCCCTTACCGGAAGTCCCTTCCTGTGCCGTAGGCCCTGATAGCACCCAATCTCCATCTTTCTTTTGATATCAGCGGCAACGTCTCTTCTTAAGTCACCTTCAACTTTAAGGTTCTGATCAATATACTGTCGAAGTTGATTGACCTGATCATCGGTCAAGTCCTTGACCCTAATATTTTTATCCACACCGATGGATTCTAAGATTTTGTTTGAAATCGACCTTCCGATTCCATAAATGTAAGTTAAAGAGACTTCAACTCTCTTGTCTCTGGGTATATCTACTCCGGCGATTCTGGCCATCGATTAACCTTGCCTTTGCTTGTGGCGAGGGTTCTCACAGATAACCATAACCTTACCGTGTCTTTTGATGACTTTACATTTTTCGCAGATTGCTTTGACGCTAGGTCGAACTTTCATCTTTTTTTCCCGTAACTACTGTAACTTTAATTAAATTCTGTCTATACCGGTATTTACTTATACCTATAGGTAATTCTTCCACGCTGTAAATCATATGGAGTAACTTCAACCTGTACCTTGTCTCCGGGCAAGATACGAATGCGGTGCATTCTTACTTTACCGGATGAATAAGCTAAAATCTTGTGTCCGTTTTCCAACTCAACCCTAAACATTGCATTTGGCAAAGGTTCGATTACCGTACCTTCCAATACAATTGCTTCTTCTTTTTGCTTATTCAGGTGAACCTCCATAAGAATTTGTCTAAAGACAACAAAACTTTCGCTGCATACTGTAGCGTAGTTATTGCCACCTTTAATTTGTTATTTAAATGATCTTTCGTCGCCAAAAAATGCACAAGCAATAACCAAAAAATGCACAAGCAATAATTAGTACACTATATTCATTACTAGCCATGGTTCATTACCAGCCATTAAAAAGTAATGGTCAATCGTGAAAATTTATTCGGTTTAAGTATAACAAAATTTGGCGCAAAATAGACCGATAATATATATTAGCACTTTTTACGGGCATTTAATACCGCATTAGTCGACCGTTAACGCATCGGTTTTTCAACTCACCTTAAATTCTTGTTAAGATTTGGGGCCCGTTTTCGCCCACGACAATTGTATGTTCGAAGTGCGCCGACAACCCTCCGTCTTTTGTTACGACGGACCAACCGTCATCGAGAACTTTTGTCCAGGGCTCTTTTTGATTTACCATCGGTTCTATGGCAAAAACATGACCGATTCTAAGTTTTGGACCCGGGTTCCCCGGCCAATAGTTGGGCACCTGGGGTTCTTCGTGCATTTTGGTTCCTATGGCATGCCCCACATATTCCCGCACAACAGAATATCCTGCACTTTCGGCAACCTCCTGTACCGCTCTTCCGATCTCATGCAAATGATTTCCCTCTACCATCTTGTCAATACCTGCGTAAAGGCTTTGTTCGGTAATATCAATCAAATGCTGTACTTCCTTTGATATTTTTCCAACCCCCACGCTAAAGGCGGCATCTCCATGATAACCTTCGATAATTGCCCCACAGTCAACCGAAATCAGATCTCCGTCTTTAAGGACATAAGAACCCGGAATGCCGTGAACAATCATATCATTCGGGGAAGTACAAATTGTTGCGGGAAATCCATGATATCCCAAAAAATTCGAAGTTGCACCTCTTTTTTCAAGTACCTCTCTGGAGATCTTGTCCAATTCCAAAGTGGTAACTCCGGGCTTTATGGCAGCCCGAATCTTCTCGTGAATTTCGGCGACAACCCTTCCGGCTTCGACCATCTTTTTAATTTCTTCGGGGCTTCTAATCATTTCTAATAATAAATTTGGCAGGCTGGAGGATGACTAATAATAAAGAATTTTTATACATTCTCAAAGCCGGGGCTATTGGTCTTGAAATAGTTAATAATAAGTTTAGCGGTAGAAATATAAAAAATATTTAGCACGGATAAACCGCCTATTTAGTTGAAGATTGAAAATAAACCGGAGTTCCCTTCAGTGGTTGCGAGAAGTAGCTTACTACCTACACTTTCACGATTCCGTCTGCATATATATAACCGGAACGGTGGGTAACTTCGGACTAAATGAAGCGGGAACAAAAATCTAATTCTCGATAAATACTGTGAAACAAGTTAACAACGATGAAGAAACTACGTTACTTTGTTCGTGCTAACGAGTGAAGAATTTCATTTCCTTCGCTAACATCACCTTCCGATATCTGACCGTAAATCATGAGTTTTAATACAATATTTGTTCCCATTATATATTCAACTTTATTAAACCATTGATTACTTCCAATAGATCCATATTTGTACTCACTAATTTTGATTCCATTTACCAACACTTTAGAAGCGGTAGTATTTGGTCGCAAAGACGGTGTAGGTATGCCAAAATATATCTGAATTTCAGGCCCGGGAGGAACGGTAACACAGGTGGATATAGGATTTGAGATTTGTTCTTTTCCGGTAAACACATCTTGTGTAACTGTTTGAACCGTACCATTACATATAGAAAGAATGCTTCCACCGATTATCCAAGAATACACTTCCCAAGAATCCGGAACTGATATGGAATATTTCAAAAACCGAACGGTCTTCCACCCGGAAGACATATGTGATTGATTGACTTGTTTTGTAGTTGATGACGAAGAAGTTCTGTTAGACACATTATGAGAACACCCACTCAAAACAATAATAAACAAAGCCAAGAGCGATATTTTAAAATTCGATTTAATAACAGCCATACCACATAAATTAATTTATCAATTTAAGGTCAAACTCCATGTGTTTAGAATGCTTCCTAAATCCGTATAATAAACATTGTGACTACACATTCTCCCTTGTAATTGTACCGACCAATTTGAACATTGAGTTGAACTATCGCCGGCAGTTATTATTCCAATTGGAACAAGCTGATATATATAATAAGCATAAACGGGTCCACCACTATCGCCCTGTCCTACATCTTGATTACTTGAATTTGTATCATACCCATACCAAATTCCACACACATATCTAGAAACCGGTTCATTACTGTAAATACAACCCGCATTTGTCCACTGCTGAGTCATATTACATTGGGACCCTTCAAACGCTCCGGAAGTACAAATAGTATAGTTCGCCGGTGCATGCTCAGGAGAGCCATAAAACGTTGACCTTGTAGCACCAATGGTAGGACCGATCCACAGTAAGTCAGAACCAACGGGGCTAAGCAATTCAGCATCAACACCAGACGGAGCCAAATCTATATTTGAAATTGTTGACATATAACCGTAGTTTCCGTATGGATCCGCCCCCACCAATCCATTATAAATTGGTGTACCAACCGGGAAACAATGTGCGGCGGTGATTAAGTACTGACCTCCACCTGAGTTATGAACAGGCCACCCGGAAGTGCACCCTACTGTTCCATGACCAGCAGTTCCATTTGTAAGAAAATCTCCAGCGTTCCAAGGACCACTGTCAGTTGCGCGATCATACAACACCGGCGAAGCGGTATTGGAATCAAGTGTAACAGTGTCACCAAAAATTCTGTTTATTACACTTGCGGCGTTTCCCGGAACGTTCTTTGACAGCTGAACAATTTCTTTACCGCTGAATGCATCAGGGTGGAATACCGATATAAATATACCATCTTTATTTAATACGGATTGTGAAGCAGTCAGGATTGACATAAAGCGCTGTTGTTGTGCTTCAAGTTGCGCGTTACTCAATGGAACCCTCACAAATGTAATAGGTATAGTTTTTAAAGACGAATTAGATACATTTTGACCTGCAGCAAAAAGCCGTGATTCAATGGATGAACTAAGCTGAGTCAAACGTACTTGAATAGTAGGCTGCCCATTCGTGCTTGAAAGCCCTACACCTGAAAAATTTGAACCATAGCTTGACTTACCCAATGCTTCTATGGCATTAGCGGCTGCTAAGGTCGAGCTACTAGAGGGAATTGATGGTGTCTGACTTTTAGATACTTGAGCCGGTTGTGAAACAGATGTTACATTATGGTACGAATACAAACTTTTCTTCGGGATTCCATTAAGAGAATTAAGACTAAGACACCACACCAATAAGACCACGACAACAATAATTAATTTGATTTTACTCATATCTTAGTATTATCATAAATCTGTTTTATTACAACGGGTTCTCCGAAAAGTCGCAGTAAACTTTTATTTGTACCGGAGCTTTAAAGCTGTATCAATAGCTTTGATCGACCGCCTCAATACAGCGTCGGTGGATCCTACTCCGTTAATATTTTTTAGCAAATTTGCATTCGTGTAGTAATCGATCAGGGGATAGGTTTCTTTGTCATACAACTCAAGCCTTCTGATAATAGAAGATTCCGTATCGTCGTCCCGTTGAACAACTTCACCGCCACAAACATCGCAGGTCCAATTTATCTTCGGGGGCATGGAGGTTGAATAAACTGCCTGACAGTCCTGACACACACGCCGTGATGCAAGGCGTTTTATTACGGTAGCCTGAGGAACATCCAAATTAATAACGGCATCAAGCTTATTCGGGGAAATAAATTCATCCAAGGCTTCTGCCTGAAGAGCGGTTCTCGGAAACCCGTCTAATATAAACCCCGTGGACAATGCTGAGTCCTGCAAAAGCCTTGCTTTTATCATTTCGGTGACAATCTCGTCGGGTATAAGTTCTCCGGCATCCATTGCCTGCTTAGCCTTAAGTCCGAGAGGTGTCTTTTGGCGTACGTTTGACCTAAGCATATCACCTGAGGAGATATGCGGAATTGCGTAATAACGGGAAAGCATTACGCATTGAGTACCCTTTCCCGCCCCCTGTTTCCCCAGAATTACTAGGAGAGCGCCCGTATCCACTAACTCAAAAATCCCTCGTAGTTCCTCATGGTCAGTTGGGAGTCAATCTGCTTAAGCGTCTCCAACGCAACCCCGACGATGATAAGAACCGTCGTACCAAAATACGGCACATTCTTAATATTCCAGAAATAAAACGGAATAGCGGGTATTGTGGCAA
>DAIDJA010000005.1 GCA_027451605.1 Acidimicrobiales bacterium | reverse complement strand
GGCTCTAATTAAATCGGCGGCATTTAAAACAGATTTTTCGATACTGAGATGATAGCTTAACCAGGGAAGATCAGCTACTACCAGAGCTTCGGTTTCTGCGTTGGAAACCGCTTTTACGTGATGAATCATGTCTGACATGGAAACGTCGGTAGTACTCCTATTGCCCAAAACAACATTAGAAAGAGAGTCTCCTACCAAAATGATATCGACACCGGCACGATCCAAGATTTGTGCGGTAGGAAAATCATAGCCTGTGATCATTACCAAAGGATTATCGCCTTTTGATCGCTTTTTAGCCATAATCCACGGTACTGTTTTATTAATTTTGTCGCTGCTATTCGTCATTGGCTGCCTTTCACCCGATAACCTATCTTTTATGGCCGTCAGAATCCTTACTTAATATTTTAAACGCATCGAAATGTCACTAAGGATACTAATTATATTCGTGAATTCCAATGTTTTCCCACATCTTTTCCCTTAAAATTTGCAGCCTAGCAACCCATAATAATTTAAACTGCCAGCAACAATTAAGTTAGCTGGAATTAGAATTGAATAGATGCCGGATAAAACTTGTCAAAACTGCGGTGACAACGAAGATACTCTGTTTGAAGTTTATAGGATCTACCTAAAACTTGACTTAGACTATTTTGATCCCGATATGAGTAAGATAATTGAATCTAAGGCTGAACGACAATCGGAAATGTGGTGTAGCTCCTGTTGCAACACTTATCCAAATTTAACAAAGTCGGATTAAAATCAATAGAAATTTTCGTTGAGCTAGCTTTTCACCGAGCTAGCTTTTCACCTGTGACTTTTTAATCAAATGATTCCATTTACACCCAAGACAAACTTCGATATCGTATAAAAAAAGCGCAGGTGATTTTTTGGCGAGATTAAATACCTCGCTATCGTCCGTAACGCAAATTCCTGACTTGACAATCTTACTGCCGAAGGCAAATGTAACAGAGACAAGCTTCCGGTCATTACAAATAGGGCAATTAATATCTAGCTGGATTCCGTAATTTTTTGCTACCCGTAGAAGTTCAGACTGTGCGTCACATATATCCGCTTTGAGAACCTTTCCTTGTTTAAATTTTTCCAGAGTTGTTCTTTTGATTAACGAATAATCAACATAGGCTCCAAGGGCAGTGGCATTTAAAGGTTCTGATTTCATAAATAAGTACAATTATAGTTAGTTCGGCTAAATCATAAGAATATATAAATCTAATTATAAAATATAGCGTAAAAATATATCATCACGATATATTTTTACGCTATACTAGTTATAATGCTTGAAATTGCCATTCTAGGCTTATTAAAAGAATCAGATCTGCACGGCTATGAACTCAGACGGCGTCTCAAAGACGAACTCGGTCTCAGTTTCAGCGTGTCCTTCGGCTCCCTTTATCCTACTTTGGCAAAATTAACCCAAGATGAGTACATAGAAGTTATTAATAAATCAGATCGACCGACAAACCAAAAATTGGAAAATGCCGTTTCTACGGGCTCTTTAACTGGAAACCTGGCCATATACCGTTCCGTAAAGGACCAAACTGACTTTAATTCAGAGTCAAAATCTTTAAAATCGTCAAAAAATAAGAAGATTTACAGAATAACGCCTAAAGGAGAAGAGGCTCTGGTTCAACTGCTAAATGCTCCGGCCGAGCAAGAGACAGGTGAAAACGAAACCAAATATTTTACCGTTAGGTTGGCATTTTCAAAATACCTGCCGGTTGCCGCAAGAACGGTTCTCCTAAGACGCCGAAAGCAAGACCTGGAATTTAAGCTCAGTGAATTGGAAAATAAAATAACAATATCCGATCCAAACTCAGCAAAAACTGTTTTGACAGAGCGTAGCATAGCTCTCTTGCAGGCAGACTTAGCGTGGTTGGACAAATTGTTAAGTGAAGATCTTAATGATCATAAAAACGAAGAATCAAATCAGATTTCAAAAATGGAGGAAAAATTATGACAGAAAAAATTAAATTTGCCATTGCCGGAGTAGGAAACTGTGCCAGCTCTCTACTTCAGGGGCTTTCTTACTACGAAGATGCCGAGCAAGAAACAGACGTGCCAGGCTTAATGCATGTTATCTTAGGAGGTTATCACATAAGAGACCTTGAACCGGTAGCGGCCTTTGATGTAGATTCGGAAAAAGTAGGTATCGAGATTTCGAAGGCTGCTTTTGCCGGTCAAAATAATACCATAAAATTTTCCGAAATTAAAAACTATAACGTCACCGTTCAAAGAGGCCCGACACTTGACGGTCTTGGCAAATACTACAAGGAAACAATTCAGGAGAGTCCGTCTGAACCGGTTGACGTCATCAAAATATTAAAAGAGTCGCAGGCAGACGTTTTAGTATCTTATCTTCCGGTCGGCTCAGAAGAGGCTCAAAGATTTTATGCTCAGGCATGTCTGGATGCCGGGGTTGCTTTTGTTAACGCCATTCCGGTTTTTATAGCTTCAGATCCTGTATGGGCACAGAAATTCATCGACAAAAATATTCCTATAATCGGCGATGACATTAAAAGTCAGGTTGGTTCTACTATCGTTCACCGTGTCTTAGCAAGATTATTCGAAGACAGAGGTCTTGCCGTAGACAGGACCTATCAGCTAAATGTCGGCGGAAATATGGACTTTAAAAATATGCTAGAACGTCAACGTCTTGAATCAAAGAAGATTTCAAAGACTCAGGCAGTGACCTCTCAGCTGGAAAATCAGCTTCCGGAAGAAGCGGTACATATCGGTCCGTCAGATCACGTTCCGTGGCTTCAGGATCGTAAATGGGCCTATATCCGCATTGAAGGAAGAAATTTTGGGGACGTTCCTTTAAACCTTGAGCTCAAACTCGAAGTGTGGGATTCCCCTAACTCGGCCGGAGTAATAATCGATGCTTTAAGATGTGCCAAGATCGCCAAAGACAAAGGAATCGGCGGTCCCCTGGAAGGGCCTTCGGCTTATTTTATGAAGTCACCTCCTATTCAGCATCGCGATGAAATTGCCAGAAAAATGGTTGAAGATTTTGCTGGTCAATAGCTTAATGAATAATGCCAACAGCTGACTGCTTGCCCGAAATACCTTTAATAACTAGCTTTATTTAACTTGCTCCCACCATTTAATTAATAATTCGGTTATTTTTTGAGTTCCTAAGACTCCCTCATCCAAACGAACTTCAAGCAAATAATTAAGTGCCATTCCGACATACTTTGACGGTCCGATATTCAAAATCTCCATGACCTGATTTCCATCCAGTTCGGGACGGATTAAGTCCAGCTCCTCTTTGGTCTTTAAATCAGCGATTCTGACCTCAAGTTCATCCATTCTGTCAGAAAGTTCTTTGGCTTTTTTCTCATTTCTGGTGGTACAGTCACACCTGGTCAGTTCATTTAAATATTCCAGTAAATCGCCTGCATCGTTAACATACCTTCTTACGGCTTTGTCAGTCCATCCCATCTTATAAGTGTGAAATCTTAAGTGCAGTTCAACCAATTTAACAACACTTATAATTTCCTCGGTGGGATATTTTAACTGCCTCATCCTTCTATTTGTAATTTTTGCGCCTACTACATCATGAAAATGAAACTTTACGCCATCGTTATCAATTACCCGTGTCTGGGGCTTTCCTATATCGTGGAAAAGAGCTGCGAGTCTGATAATCCTTTCCGGTCTGGTCTTTTTAACCACGGCGATTGTATGGGCCAAAACATCCTTATGCTTGTGTACGGGGTCCTGCTCCAGCGCCAACTTAGCCAATTCGGGAAAAAACATATCGGTCAAACCGGTATTAACCAAAAACCACAAACCTTCAGTCGGATCCTCTACGGTCAAAAGCCGATTTAACTCATCTCTAATCCTTTCAACTGAAACCACCTTCAAGCGATCTTTTAGCGAATCAATCGCGGCCATCAGATTCTCATCGGTAGTTAGATTTAACTTGGAAATAAATCTTGCAGCTCTCATCATCCTTAACGGGTCATCACTGAAAGATACTTTGGGATCCGTGGGTGTTCTAAGATGCCTTTTTTCAAGGTCTTTTTGTCCGTTAAACGGATCGATAAGTTCGTGATTAATCAAATCATAGGCAATCGCGTTAATAGTAAAGTCACGCCGGACCAGATCCTCTTCCAGTGAATCTCCGAAGGCAACTTCAGGCTTACGTGAATCGGACTGATACTGGTCGTGACGAAAGGTTGTAATCTCGTGACTTATTCCATTTTTTTTACACCCGATGGTTCCGAATTTTCGTCCCTGATCCCATATTGCATCAGCCCAGGCTCCAACTATTTTTTCAATTTCATTGGGCTTAGCCGGTGTCGTATAGTCAAAGTCATAAATCTCATTTTTAAGCCCAATAATCATGTCCCTCACGGATCCTCCTACCAAGTAGAGGGGTACGCCTTTTGACTCAAACAGCCGCATTAATTCCAAAACAGTTTTAAAACGGGAAGATTCAGAAATTTGTTCAAACATTTCTATAAACTTTATCTAATACTTAAATGAAAATCGACCATAGCTATGATGTGTGTGTCGAAATATTCATTTTCATAAGACAACTAAACATTTTACAGTGGAATCCAATTTAATAGCAAAGTTAATTATCAAAATTGGCTTAATGTCGGCAATTTTGTTGATATTTGTTACGGGAAGCTTAATATACGGATTCGCAATGTCAAACAAAACTATATCATTAAAATATCAGCCGACATCAAACACCCAGTCGGAAAATAATATACCAAACTCTTTGCAAATTTCTAACCAAAGTTCAATAATTGAACCAAACCAAAGTTTTTCTATTTCACTAAATTCCCTGAAGTCGTCATCTACAAACACAGAATCGGCCATATTTGACTTCTTTCTTTACAACAAACTGAATTCAAGATCGGCATACTTTAACAGCCTTACCCAACCGTCGGGTTTGCTCGAATCAACGGGGCCCGTAACCGTAAATACTTCAAACTTGAATTTTCAAATTACTCTTAACGCTGGCTACTCATTGCAGGACAGCTCCTCTGCTATATACTTTCATCTGAGTTGTAGTTTATGCCTGGGGGTTTATCCGCTCAAGATAGCCCTTTTAAATCCATCATCAAGAGTTATAAGTTCTTTTGTTATTACACATATAACAGTTTTGCCGTCAAGTTCAGCTTCAAAATTAAGCATCAACATCGATATTCCTCTTCTATATCCGGCAATGGAAAATACTCCAAACCCCGAAAAATATTTCAGCGGTACTCAAATTAAATATCTAATCGGGGAACTTACAGCAGTTGATCAATACGCCGGCCTGCCGATAAACTTAGACATCAGTCCCGAAGGCTATATTTTATTAAAACATCTGTCTGATAAAGACGGACTTAAACTTCAAAAACTCCTGACAAAAACCCTAAAAATGCCAAATGTAACTCCATTTTCTACGACGTTTGGACAGGTAAATCTCTCACAAATGGCTGTAAGTGGACTAGGTCAAGACATATGTCAACAGTTTACCGACGGATTAAATATATTGGATGGTATTTCGAGCAATGTACAACCAATTTATTCCGCGCCAACCGGCTTATCTCAGTCGGCCCTAAATTATCTCTCAAAATGTGGCATTTCAGGAGTCGTGTTGGGTAGTAAAAATTTAACCACGCTTTCAACCCCGTTTGGTCAAACCGAACCTTTTAACATTTCAAATTCCACTCTTACAGGGTTATCCGATGACCCTCAGCTCATTAAAGATACAGTGACATCGTCAAACCCGGTTCAGCAGGCGAACAACCTTGTCGGTGACTTAGCACAACTGTATTACGATTTCCCCAATTCAACCTTCAATCGCGTTGTCACCTTACAACTCCCTCAGAGTTCTCAGATCGACCCTTTGTTTTTAACCACCCTCTTAAGTGCACTAAAAAGCAACCCTGCACTAAACACAGTTAGCTCTGTTGAGGCTGAGACTTACTCAATCGGAGTACTCTACAATCCCGCGATACGATCACTAACAAATCCAACGGTTACGACGACCTCAAGCCCAGCCATAAATATTGCAAGGACAATACTTTCTGGATTAAATCAAATTGTTCCCCAAGGATTAAGTGAACTAAATGCCAGTTCGGGACTATCAGTTCAGCAACTATTCGATGTTCTTGAATCGACCAATTTAACTGCAGCCCTACAATATCGTTGGTTGAATTTAATTCAACAGGAAGTAAATTTTCTAAAAAAACAGATAACTCTGCCTAGTCAGCAAAACATAACGATAACTTCAAGTACAGCGAGCATACCGATAACAATATTAAGGTCGAATACCAATACCTCATTTAATATAAAAATAACCCTTAAAGATAATGGCGTAGAATTTAAAGGCGGAAACACCAGAACTATAACCTTAGACAAACAGCAAAATACCGTATATTTTAATATTTCTCCGCGGTCTCCCGGATCTTCCATATTAACCGTCACCGTGCAATCACCTTCAGGGAACTTTACCCTTTTGCAACAAACCTACACCATACATTCGTCGGCAATTTCTGTTTTGGGTTTAATATTGACCGGTCTGGCAGCTCTGCTCTTAATTTGGTGGTGGATCAAGACTTTCTTTAAAAATAAAAGGTTGAAAATTGCCTCGAAGTTACATTAGCCAAAAACATCACGAAGAATCTATAAATTCCAGTGTCAAAAAAATGGCGCTTGGAACCCTTCTGTCGCGAGGGTTAGGACTGGTGCGCATTCTACTCATCGGTTATGCTTTGGGGATAGGACGAGTCGCCGATGCATTTAACTTAGCCAATACAACTCCAAATATTCTTCACGATCTGGTACTGGGAGGTATTTTAAGTGCTACATTTGTTCCGGTTTTTACCAAAAAATTGACTCAACTCAATAAAGAAGAAGCTTATTCACAGATAAGTTCGGTTATTACTTTGGCGGGGCTGGTTTTGATAGGAACTACTATTTTGTTTGAATTATTGGCCCCGCTGATAATCAACCTCTATACAATCGGAACAAAACAAGACTTTCCCCCCTCTACTAAAGCGCTTGCCGTAGAACTCTTGAGATTCTTTTTACCGCAAATAATTTTCTACGGCTTTGTTGGAATCAGTGGAGCGCTATTAAACTGCATCGGTAAGTTCAGTCCAATTACCAGCTCACCCATTTACGGAAATATAGTAGCGATATTAATGCTTCTTGAAGTTGCCTTAGTTTCAAAAAATTCGACCGGTTCAGCTATCGCCGGAAACAGCCGGCTGATTTGGGTATTGGGGATAGGAACTACCGCAAGTATTGCAGTGCAATTCCTTTCTATAGTCCCAAGCTTAGTCAAAAGTAATATTCCTCTTAAATTCAATTTCAATTTCAAAACTGATGCGATTAAAGAGATAGTTCGTCTTTCGGGCTGGTCATTTGGGTTTGTAGTTATAAATCAATTGGCTTTATTTATTGTACTGGCCCTAACGGCTTCATCTGCAACCGGTTCGGTAACAGCCTATACTTTTGCGTTCACATTTTTTCAATTGCCTTATTGGCTATTTGCGGTTTCTATCGCTACCGCGGTCGCCCCAAAACTTTCGAGTTTTTTTATCCAAAACAAATTTCCTCAGGCAAAATTATTAGCGGCAAATTCACTGCGTTCTACAATTTCGGTCATGCTACCAATTTCAGCATTTTACTTAATAGTTTCTAATCCTCTTGTATCTGCCCTCTTTCAACACGGCGCGGCAAGTCAAAGCGGAGTTCAATTGACCGCTGAGACCCTTAAAATGTTTTCACTCGGACTTTTGGGATATTCGGTTTTTATGTTAATAGTAAGGATGCTTTTATCAATGCACATGGCAAAAAAAGTATTTTACTTATACTTGATTGAAAATATTTTAAATGTTGTTTTGGCATTCATTCTGGTTGGCACTATGGGGGTAAAAGGAATAGCTTTGTCAATTGTGATTGCATATAGTGTTACAGCAATAGTCGCTATTGGATACTTGAATTACAAACTCAAAGGAATAGATATTTATTCAATTGTCAAGACTTTAATTAAATCATTAATAATCACATTGGTTGTAGCATTTGCTTCAGCTGTCGCATCATCAGTTTTGTCAAATACGTCTTTCTACAACAATTTAACTGATGCTATTCTGGGATTTATCGCCGCGGGGATGGTACTGGTAGCGGCGGGAATATTGTTTTCAGGTAAATCTACAAAGATTGACCAAAATGAAAATAAACTATAAACTTAACTAAAGGCAATTTAAGGAGCGAAATGTCCAAAACGAAGATTATTACCGACAGTGGAAGTGATATTCCTTTAGATTTAATTCAAAAATATAACATCGGTGTCGTCTCCTTGACCGTACGTTTCGGAAAAGAAGAGGTTATAGATACCGTAAAGTTAACTCCTGAAGAATTTTGGACAAAATTCAAAAGCTGTTCCGCAGACTCCATGCCGGAAACAGCTGCTCCTTCGCCCGGAAATTTTGTAACGGCATTTGAAACCGCCGTTAAAGAAGGTTATGAAAACATCATCTGTATTTGTTTGTCCTCTCGGGTCTCATCTACTTACGAATCGGCGGTAAATGCCCTGGAAGTTGTAAAGGATTCGGCGAACATAAAGATCATTGATTCATTAAGTGTCTCTATCGGGGAAGGTCTTATAGTAATTGATGCCGCCAAGGCAGCTTTAAACGGTGAGTCCGTCGATTCAATAATTGACCTCACAAATCACGATATCACCCATAATGTTGTAATGGGGGCAATCGATAATTTGGAAACACTTAAAAGAACCGGAAGAATTTCGTCGTCAACAGCATTAGTCGGCTCATTATTATCAATTAAACCGGTTGTTGAACTTAGAGATGGAAAAGTAGAACAAGAATCGCGTCAAAGAACTCGATCAAAATCACTTGACTATGTAATAGATAAGGCTGCCGGAGTAAGTAATATTAAATTGTTTTCGATTCTTAACGGCGCCGCTAAAGACTACGAATCATTTAAAACAAAGATGCTCGATAAAGTAAGTCTTGGAAGTGATGTTAACATCGTTGAAGCCGATATCGGTCCCATAATAGGATCTCATGTCGGTCAGGGGGCAGTTGGTTTCGCCTGTCTAACAGACTAGCTTCAATTATTTTATTAATATTATTCCATTAACTCATTTAAGCTATTTCATAATGTAGGATAGTATTGATGGTGAAGTAATTCTTGAGAATTATTTCGACCAAAACATAACTAAATATCAATAATGAGTCTATTTTCTAAACTTAAAAACAATGTTGCCAAAGATGTCGGCTCAGCAATTAGCGACTCCGAAAAAGAATCTGACGTATCTTCAAAAATAGTTGCTCTGACCGATGGTATTACTAGGTTAATTAAAAAATATACTCTGTTCCCAATAGAAAAAATAGTTTCGGGGTTCGTTGGATTTATGATTGCAATTTTCGTCGGGCCGGCTCTTGTTGTTTTGGGAATTATTGCGGTTGTGCGTGTGTTTAATAATTATGTATTAAACAAGTATGTTTGGGTTACCGAAGCTGCAATAGGGGCTTTTTTCCTTATTGTAGGTACAGTTTTGGTCAAACTTGCTACCAAGACCAACAAATAAGGATACGCACAATGTCTGAAGACGATATTAATGAAGTTATTATTATTGGTTCGGGTCCATCCGGGCTTACTGCGGCAATTTATTGCGCGCGCGCCAATTTAAAGCCGATCATTATTGAAGGGGAACCCTCTTCGACTTCAGATCAACCGGGAGGACAGCTGATGCTTACAACCGAGGTTGAAAATTTTCCGGGTTTTCCCGAAGGAATTTTAGGTCCGGAACTGATGACAAGAATGAGAGATCAAGCCCTAAAGTTTGGTGCTAAATTCATTACCAACAAGGCCGTCAAAGTTGATCTTAAAGATAAAATAAAGAGAGTCTGGATATCAGACGATACCAATACCGAATATTTAGCACATAGTGTTATTATATCCACCGGTGCAAAATCACTGATGCTTAATATTGATAATGAGGCTACGCTATTGGGTTACGGAGTTTCTACCTGCGCTACTTGTGATGGATTTTTTTTCAGAAATAAAACTATTGCAGTAGTCGGAGGAGGGGATTCGGCCTTAGAAGAAGCGATATTTTTGACTAAATTTGCCGATAAGGTTCATATTATACACCGTCGAGATTCTTTCAGGGCATCCAAAATTATGCAGCAACGAGCAATGAGCCATGAAAAAATTGACATTATCTGGAATACCGAAGTAAAGAAAATAAACGGTAATTCGAAACTGGAATCGATAACTTTATTCAATAACGTCTTAAACAAAGAATATGAATTGGACTTAGACGGTTTGTTTATCGCCATTGGCCACTCTCCAAATACCGAAATATTTAAAGACCAAATATTAATGGACGAAAATGGCTATATTCAAACCAATAACGGGACTAAAACCAATCTTGATGGAGTTTTCGCCTGTGGAGACGTTCAGGATCATATTTATAAGCAAGCTATCACCGCTGCTGGCAGCGGCTGTGCCGCGGCTATCGATGCAGAACGATGGTTAAACAATAACCTCAACTAATAATTAAGAAATGAACAATGATTACAAATTTAGACGAACGAAGTTTTGATGAGATATTATTTGGATCAGAATTGCCGGTATTAATCGACTTTTGGGCCACTTGGTGCGGACCCTGCAAGGCAATAGCACCGATATTAGAAGAGATTGACCTAGAATATAAAGACAAACTATCCATTGCAAAAATTGATGTCGATCAAAATCAGCAGACTGCGACACGATACAATGTTCAAAGTATTCCAACGCTTATTTTATTTATAGACGGAATTGAAAAAGCCAGAATAGTAGGTTCCATGGGCAAACAAGCCTTACTGCAGAAACTCGAGGGTCTGATCTGATAAAAACAGTCCATGATACTTTATTGGAATATGGTTCACAAGGTCCGGAAGTAGAGGTCCTTCAACAAAAATTGGCGTCGGTCGGGTTTAAGGTAGATAATGACGAAAGAGGCATTTTCGGAACAGAAACGCGTCATCTCTTAATCAAATTTCAACAATCGCGAAACCTCAAAGCGGATGGGATATGCAACAACAACACCTGGAAGCATCTTACGGAGGCTACCTGGAAGCTGGGGGATCGCCTACTTTATATAAGAAAACCCATGCTCAGAGGAGACGATGTAGCTGAGTTGCAAACTTTGCTGTCAGGTCTTGGATTCAGCAGTGGGAAAATTGATGGAATTTTTGGTCCGCAAACTCTCGAGGCAGTTACTGACTTTCAACAAAATCAAAATATTAATACTGATGGTATGGTAGGACCTAATACCATCAAAGCCTTAAACAGGGTAAAAAGACATAATGTTTCTGAAGTTACATGCATTGATAATTTGCGCGAACTTGTGGAATTTACGCTAAAGCTAAAATCTACTTCCGGATTCAAACTCGGTATAGGCAATTTAGGAGGATCAGACGTCTTAATTCATCTCCTCAATAGAAAAATGAGAGACCTAAACTTAAACACCGAATTCCTAACCGGACTGAGTGAAAAATCACTTATTTCTCAAGCAAATAATGCTCAATGTGATACGTGCATATTTTTTCAAATTGATGCATTATTATACGGATTTACAGTGTATCACTATAGAGGATATAGATATGAATCAAAACCAGGTATGGGATTGGGAAATTTCGTAACCGAGCACCTAAACTCTTTAAAGCTCTCTGCGAATTCCGGCACAAATTTAGGTTGTTCATTTCCGATTTTACGAGAGACAAGAATGCCCACAATTATAATTGAATTAGGTAAGGAGTTTATTTATCCGGTTAATTCATATTTAATTGCCAATTCCATATGTGAAGCTATCATTAGATACTCTAAAATAGATTCGTAAGTATTTGTAACTTAAATATAAATATAATCGTATTATTCACAGGCTGTGAACAAATCTGTGGATTAATTTTAACTTAATATTTAAGTGAGTTGACTAAACATTAATCGGTATATTCGCTCTAAATCCTCAAGCGTCGCAAAGTCAATCACTACTTTACCTCTTTTGCCATTTAATTGGACTTTAACACTCGTACTAAGTTTTTCTGCAAGCAAAGCTTCCAGTTCGTATAGCCCCGGTGGTCTCACATTACTCATCTTAGTACCGGTCAAATTTTCATCCTTATTTGAAATTTCGTCATCCACAGCCTCGGTGGTAGTATTCGTCTCATCATCAGGATTAGTAATATTTTTAATAAGATTCTCAGTTTCTCGAACACTTAATCCGTCAGAAGCAATTCTCTTAGCAATATCCTCCTGAAGGCTACGGTCATTAAGTCCCAGAAGAGCACGTGCGTGTCCTGCCGAGATTTGTCCCAAATGAATTGAGTTCTGGACTCCGGGGGATAGTTGAAGTAGCCTTAGTGAATTCGTAATAGCCGCTCGACTTTTTCCTACTCGTTGTGCTATCATCTCATGTGTGTATTGGTAGTCCTCAATAAGTCGACTAAATCCCTCGGCCTCTTCCAGCGGATCAAGATCATCTCTGTGTAAATTTTCGATAAGCGTATTTTCAAACTTTTTTATCTCGTCTAATTCTTGAATTAAGGCAGGAATATTCAGCAAGCCTGCCCTTCTTGCCGCCCTCCACCTACGTTCACCGGCAATTAACTCAAACTCCTCTTCACCAATCTTAGATACTAAAATTGGCTGAAGTACTCCCACTTCACTTATTGACGATGCTAAACCGGAAAGACTTTCTTCATCAAAATGTTTACGCGGCTGCTTGGGATTTGGACGAATTTTTGAAACCGAAATCAATCTAAACTCCGATTGACTTTCAACTCCAACATCTGAAGGTATCAGAGCTCCCAATCCTTTACCTAGTCCGCTTTTTCTGAAATTAGCCATGCGACAAAACCTCCTCTGCTAAACACTTATATGCAATTGATCCTTTTGACATTGGATCAAAGACTGTGATCGGCTGTCCGAAAGACGGCGCCTCTGATATTCTTACTGACCGTGGGATGATGGTTTTACACACTTTGTCCCCAAAGTGTTCACGAACCTCATCGACAACCTGAGTCGAGAGTTTTGTGCTTGCATTAAACATTGTCATCACGATCGTGGTGACTTCAAGAGCTGGGTTTAAATTGGCTTTCACCAACTGAACATTTTTGAGCAATTGCCCCAATCCTTCCAGAGCATAGTATTCACACTGAATCGGCACCAAGACTTCACTTGCTGCAGAGAGACCATTTACCGTTATCAATCCAAGAGACGGTGGGCAGTCAATAAATACAAAATCGTAATCATCTACTATCTGGTCCAAAGCTCGTTTTAATTTCATTTCGCGGCTAAATGCTGAGACTAATTCGATATCTGCTCCGGCCAAATCAATGGTTGCAGGCGCAACAAACAGATTTTTAAAGTTTGTTGCTTCGACAACATTGTCAAGTGGAATATCATGTACTAAAACATCATACATTGAATAATCAAAATTTCTCGGATCAATTCCCAAACCCGTAGTTGCATTACCCTGAGGATCCAGATCGATAATCAACACTCGCTTACCCAGATCAGCTAATGCCGCACTTAAATTAACCGTGGTTGTAGTCTTACCGACCCCGCCCTTTTGGTTTGCAACAGCGAATATTTTACAATTACCAATTCCTTCCGCGTTGTTTAATACTCCGACTTTGTTTTCATTACTAGACAAGATAGGCCTTTCGGTAGAGTAAATAGCCAATGAAACTGAAACAAATTAATAAACCTAACCGGGAAATGACCTGATCAGATTCAAAGGAAATGTTTCACGTGAAACACTCCCAATTAAATAATATTACATTATTAAACTCAATTAAACGCATTGCTATAAATAAAGATATTTTTTTAACTAAGTTTATTTGTAGAATAGCAATATCGACTGGTTTTCCTTTTCTGAGACATATACTTTACTCCGGCTCCGCCAACCCGATGTTTCACGTGAAACATTTCTAATTAATAATTTACAGTCATCAATTTAAATGCAATTCAAGCCATTATTTGCATTCAATTCACAGCTAAATAAACGTCGGTAAACTTCCTAATGCGAAAGTCGCTATTGGACTCCGGTTGGGATTCAATGCGCTGAAGGGTCTTTTTTATGTACCGGATTGTAATAATTTACCGCCAAGTATTTAACGGATTGAACTTTTAGATATGATTATATTTTCTTTTGTAGAGTTATATTTAATCAGTTTAATGCGTTGCATAAATGTCCAAAATTATAACTTTATAAACCAGGGAATTAGGTGGTGAAATTCTGTCGCCATCAATGACTTAAAGTCGGCTGACTGGTTCCTTCCGACTATACGATTTGCCAGCAATATGATATGATTGGAATTTCGCACTCAATATCCGTTTTTTGACAGTAGATACCTGAAGGGGCAAGCTCGATAGTCGTGTTTATAAAGATCGTATTAAAATCACATTCTTAATTGTGAAATTTGGCGTGACTATTATTTAATAACTAAAATAAAAATGAAATAGTCAATATCGCAGAATATGTACGCTTGCAAATATCCGAGCACTTATTCAATTAAAATGCATTCCCGTTGCTCTTTAGTAAGAAATTACAAAAAAATCACCATTTGATAAATAAACACCAAAAGAGGTTAAATGAATTAATACCTCTAATTCTCATCTTACCTAAATAATATAGCTTAGATAATGAAATATTTTATTTGGTTATATATTGGTGGTGTTGATGAGCCGCTACTGAAACTTTGTGTAAAAATTGAGATCCAAAATTTAAAGTGTTTCACGTGAAACATTTCTTGCTACTTATTCAACGCGAGCCATTTCAAACATTGGCATAGCTTTTATCAAACTTCTCGCACGCGGATAACCAATATTACTCAATTCATTTTTTCTAAAAATCCAGAACCAATAGTTCTCTAAAGACTTTTTTTCAACAAACTCAATTCCTAATTCTTTACAGGCCTGAAAATAAGCCTTGTTTTGAATGATCTTATCTCTGCTGTGTGCCGAAATTGTTATAACTGCAGGTGTCTTCAGGATTGGTGCCAAACACTCTAGGGTGGCCGGAAGGCTTCCAAAAAGCCTTGCTGTACCGATTTTGTGAAATTGATTTGGGTTTCGAGCCAAGTAAGTTACAGTAGAACCATGAAACACTTCGGTGGTCGCATTTAAATTCAGTGTATTTACTGCTTCTTCTAAGAACTGTGTTCGCCTTTTCGATGACTCTATAAAAGTAATTTTTGAGTCGGCGTACTTTTTATGTAGAATTGCAATGACTAAACCCGGAATACCTCCACCGGTTCCAATGTCTACTATGCTGGTTTTAACCGATAAATCTGTTACTTGCTCCAAACATTGGTAGAATAAAATTGAGCTTTTAACATGATTTTCGACTACCTCGGGTCCAACAAACCCCAATCGCTGAGCCTTACTTAGGACTTCCAAAAGTCCCGCTGTTTCGATCTCCTTAAAATAACCAGATCGCAATTAATTATCAGAAATTGGCCTGATTATTACATATCTACGGGGTTCTATCCCCGCTGAAGCAGTCTCAACGCCTTCAATATCGGCTACTGCATTGTGAACTATTCTGCGGTCGACTGCGCCCATCGGTTCCATCGCTTTACTAACTTTTGAAACTGATACCTGCTGAGCGACTTGGATTGCGAAGTCCTTAAGCGCGTCCTCGCGCTTTGCTCTATATTGCGCAACATCTATATTAATTCGAGCCGGTCTTTCAGACACGCTATTCTTAACTACCTGCCTTGTGATTTCCTGTATGGCTCCGAGGGTTACTCCTTTTCTTCCCACCAAAAAACCAAGGTTTTCTCCGTCAAGTGTAAGTTCGATATTTTCATCTTCGATTCTTGATCCAACGGTCGCTTCTAAATTTAGAATGTCTGTCAACCTTTTAAGAAAATCTTCCCCGATTTGCTTTTCCTTTTCAATTTGCTCCATAGTTAATTTCTCCTCGCTCTTTTTAGGTTTTGCGACACTTTTCTCTTTCGGTTCACTTTTGTTTGTGACTTTTCTTACATCGGCGATACGCTTTTCTGTAACCTTTGCCGGCGGCTTAGATCTTTTTGTCGACTTGGCCGCCCTATTTGAAGTAGACATTTTTTTTGGACGGCTGTGCTGCATACGAGGTTTCACCCTAGCTTTTATTTGCGCTTCAGTCTTGACCCTACCAAACATACCTACTTTTGGTTCCTCAATTACCTGTACCTCGATTTCGTTTAAATCGACCTCCAAAATTGCTTTTACTTTTT
>DAIDJA010000004.1 GCA_027451605.1 Acidimicrobiales bacterium | reverse complement strand
CTGAGGTAGTCGGTTTTTATGCCGATTACTTTATTCTCCTTCATTTTAGCAGAGGAAGTATAATGGTTGCTGAAATAATTAGTCATATTATAACCACAACATATTTTTTGACACTCGGTCACTAAAATTAATTTCGCCCCCGTAGCTCAGTGGATAGAGCTCTGGTTTCCGGAACCAGGTGCGCAGGTTCGATTCCTGTCGGGGGTACAATTTTAACGGTAAAAGTAGTTTTGATGACATTAGCCGGTTAGCTGGCAATTTATTGAATTGCACCGCCTAGATTGCGGATAATCGAATGATCTATTGTCGGTCTGATTGGAAGCCAATTACATCAACAACAACTTTTTGACAAATCTTTAAAAATCAATTAACTTTGAGGTTAGTGATGTCGGGATTTTTGGTGTTAAGAACTCCATGGTACTTCCAGACATTCATAAATTGCTATTAAATTTTCCAATAACTATGCTTAAATTAAAACTTTCCATTTTGCTACTGCTTACTTTATTATTCCTTGATGCTTGCTCGGCTACCTCAACTCAGTCCGGTGGCGCAGAACCATTATCCCCACCGCCGTTTCCAAAAATTCTCAAACCTTTTGGCAAGCTAACTTGCAGTCCATTTAAGCAAGTAATTTTCTGTAAGGGAGGAGTTACAAAAAGTTATGATAGGCGTGTCCCGTCTTTCGACGGAGTTCCTCTTGATGCAGATCTGACACTGCCTGCGGCTACCGGAGGTCCCTTTAAACTTATTGTAATGCTTCACGGTCTGGGAGACACCAAGACTGCATATGAGGTTTCAGCAAGTCAACCGAGTCCACCTCCCGGTAGTAACTCAAATGTTGGATTGGCAAAATTGGGGTTTGCTGTATTGAATTATACTGCCCGCGGATTTGGGGAGTCCTGCGGAGATCCAACATTTAGAACCAAAGCTTGTTCTAAAGGCTGGCAGCACCTGGTTGACCAGAGGTTTGAAATACGCGACACTCAATATCTTTCCGGGCTTCTGGTTGATGAGGGTATTGTAAAACCTACGATAGGTGTTATGGGAGTTTCATACGGTGCGGGACAATCGGTCCAACTCGCTCTTCTCAAAAATAGAGTTCGGTTATTGGATGGGAAATTAGTACCTTGGGTATCGCCCAAAGATCACATTCCGATGCAAGTCGGAGCGGCATTTGTGATGTGGGGCTGGTTTAATTTAGTACAGGCATTGGCCCCGGAAGGAAACTTTGTACCGATGCAAACCAAAAATAGCCCCTACGGGGGAAGCATGATCCCTAAGTCGCCGCCCTATGACTACGGACCTCCCTTAAAATCTTGGTTGCAACTTTTAATTGACGGCACGCACCTCGGATACCTCGCTCCCCCGGGCGTAGATCCTACAGCCAACATCGTGTCATGGGGAAACTCCGTATTGACCGATAACGTAAATAATCCGGCACTAAATTCCATCGTTACCCAGTTAAGCACTTTCAAATCCGGGTCAGGCATTCCCATTAAATCTACGGTTCCCGCGCCCATATATATGGCAAACGGTTTTACAGACCCTCTATTTTCGGCGTCGCAAGCACTTGAGCTTTATTCGTATATAAAATCAAACCAACCTTCTTCGACAATTGACCTATTTTTGGGAGATATCGGACATAACTGGGCAGATAATCCATCGATTGATTCAAACATATACGTATCGGCCGGTTTGAATTTTCTGACAGGAGAACTAAACGGGAAAAAATTTCCCACCTCGATCAAGGTAATGCCGGTAGCTTGTCAGGGTACTTCTCTGCAAGCCCCACAGTTAAACGAAGCAACTTTTAATTCGCTAAATTCCACTCAAATAAGTGCCTCTTTTAATTTAGATTCTTCATCGTCAGTCATTTCATCGGTGAATCCGAATCAGACACTTTCAAATTCTCTGAATGACTTAAACGGAGATTTTTGCCATAATGTTACATTCATACCAAATTTAAATGGGGCAATCGACCTGAATTTAACCGGCTACTTTAATCGATCGACTGCCATATTGGGTTCTCCAATTGTTAGTTTAAACTTTTCGTCAACAACTAACGGAGGCGAAATTGTTGGCAGACTTTTCGATGTTCAATCAAACGGAAGCGCACAGCTAATTACCAGGGGGGTTACACTGTTTAAGAAAGGCCACGGGTCGATTAGTTTTGGCCTAAACCCAATATATTTTCAGCCCGCAAACAACTCTAAAATAATTCTCGATTTGGTTGGCTCGGACAGCCCAAGCTACCGGACTGCAAATATCAACGGAAGTTTTACGGCTACGCTCAGCAAAATATCTATTACAGTACCGACTGCAAAATGACCGCATTTTAGTTTACGTTTTCCGGTAAATATGCTTTGAGTGTAGTCGCCTAAGGCGGACTGGAAGGATACTATTCAAATCCATGATCTACAATTCCAAAGCGCTGACGTTTTGCTTAATTCTTTAAAAACCCATGGGTTGGTATTCTGAGTTCTTATCGTTTAAAATTTAACAGATGGTAAAAACCGACACAGATAACACATTTGATAAGAGAAGATTTAGGTCTCTGATCGGTATAGTTTCAGCTCAACTCGGCCAAAGAGCTTACTCGACCGTAAACGGATTGCTTCTCACAATCCTAGTTGCCTCGAGAACTTCCTCGGCCGTAGCTATCACATTTGCGATCACAAGCGGCAGGTTGTTGAATTGGTTTACTTACCCTATCTACGGTAGAATTTCAGATCGATCCAAAACTAAAGTAGGCAGGAGAACTCCTTTTATAGGAATACCGATGATAGTAATGGGGATCGGAGTTATTCTATTGCCCTATACAAAAGGTTACTGGCCGGTGGTAATTATTCTTTTGTTCATCCGTCAAGCAAGCACCGCTCAAACACTCGGCGGTATCGCAGTTGTTCCAGAAACCGTTGGAAGATCACGCTGGATAAGGGCCATTATTTTAATAGTGATAGGAGCTGTGATAATTAATTCCATAGTTAAAGTCAATGTGATGCTCACATGGAACCAAAGCAAAATCTCAACTTGGGCTTCATCGTTTAAGATTGCCGGAATATTTATGATCGCCGCCGGATTACTTGTCTTATTATTGGTTCGCGAGTCAAAAGCCGCCGGACAATTGGCACAGGCAGAATTGTCCAAAAAAGAAACTCCTATTTTTGAAGTCATCAAGTCCATATTTAAAAATCAGGGCGCGCATCAAATTCTTGGAGGAGCATTCATTTTTTGGATGGGCATCGGAGCAACTGTGACATTGGGAGCTATCTTCTTTGAAAAGATATGTCACGCCACCGCCGGAACTCAAACAGCTGCCGGAATAGTTTCATTGGTGGCACTAATTATAATCGGACTGCCTTTAGGCATATTAATTTCAAAAAGATTTACCAGACATCAAATTGCAATGTTTTGTCCTTTAATAGGCTCACTTGTGTTTTTGGCACAATATTTTATAAATAATATTTGGTACTCAGTAATAATTTCTGCAATTGGGTCTCCGCTTCTCGTGGGATATCTCATTGCCATAACTCCACTTCTAATAAAGTTAATGCCCCCTGCCGGAGGTTTCGGAGAGAGAATTGGCATATTTTTTTCTCCGTTCACTTTTATTTCTATTTTTGGCGGATTTTTAGCTTCGATAGCAGTTGACAGATACCATAATTACCGACTAATCTGGTTATTCCCGTTTGCCGCCGGAATTATACATTTTGTAATTATGATTTTCCTAAAAAATAAATATAAGGATACCAAGGCAAATATATCCCGGCTAAAAAAGCACTTTAAAGGCAGGATGGAATATCTGAGACAAAATCGCAACAGCCTCTTTAAGGGCGAAGTTACGCAAAATGATGCAAACGGTACTTTGTTCTTTGAAAATCTGGAAAAATGGGCAACCCAGGTTCTTGACTCCGCTCTCGCCGACCTAAATAAAGCCCGTCAGGAGCAATTAAACTCCGATACAAAGTCGATTGAATAACTTTTCCGGTTTGGATTGTAAGGGAGATATTTAAAGCTATAACAACATGAATGTTTCACAGCCGTAGGTTCTCATGGTCTCTATCTAAATTTTTAAACAGTGTGGTGATACTATTTAAGGTAAGTTAGTTAGTTAGTTAGTTAGTTAAAAGCCAGAGAGAAGCTTTAAGAGGTATGAATTAAATGCTTGAACATCACAAAGATAAAAAAGAGGAAAAATTAGAAGTTAAGTGGGAAGAAGTCGAACAGCAAATGGAGGACATGCTTAACATAGTAAAGACGTATAAACCCTCAACTGATTCCACTGATGTTATCCTTAAAAATGGTGAGGCACAATACTATCGACTGAGAGGAGCGGATTTAATCGAACCGAGACGTGCTCCAATGCACCGAGTCGGTGCTTACGGCGGCCCCACCGTTCATGTCGGAAAAGTTCCGATTCACATGGGTGCCTTCTATGCAACACAAACCAAACCCAGACAGGATATCTTAACGGTTGTTGACAGTGGCACGGTAGTTATAACCAACCAAAGGATCATTTTTAAGGGTAATCGCTATTCCAAGACTCTTCAACTTGCCAAATTGGTAGATTACGAAGACGACCCAATGTCTAAAACAGTTACATTTTTCGCCGAAACCTCATCGAAATCGATAGGGGTAAGTTACGGCGATGCGAAACTTTTTACAACGTACGTAGAGATGGCAATTGCAGACATGACCAATAATAGGGCAAGCCTGATTTCCAAGTGGGAATCCTCTATAAAAGAGCACCAGGCATCTAAGCCACTTATAAAAGCCAACATGATTCCCCCGATCCCCGGTGACGGGAAAGTGCCTCAAGGACAAAGCCCATATTTGAACCATGACCCCGCCCTTAATTTAGACAACTTGGATTCAGAAAAGTCCGCGAAGATTGAAACACCCGAAGCGACCAACCACCCAAATAATATTTCAAAGACACTTCCACAAGCTTCACAATTCCCGCCTGCTTGGTATGTGGACCCATATAAGCAGGCCCAATATCGCTGGTGGAATGGGGTATCCTGGACGTCATACACTTCCTGAAACACCTTGGTTGTATCCCAAACATTCTTTAGTCAAAAAGTTAAATATACTTCCTGAAGAATCCAAAAGTACTATATTTATTTAAAATCTGTTTTTTTGTATTCGCGAATCCAACTACGAGGTAAACAAAAGCAAATTCTCACTTTAGGAGTGTCGCACTTCATCATTGAAAGTCGCGTAATAGCCGATGAGTCATAAAAGAAAAAGCCAGCATCTAAGAAAATCTAATATAAAAAATATAACTGCATATAGATCAAAAACATTGATCCTTCTGGGAATCTTTGTTGCTGTTGCCATTATCATTATGGTTTCAATCTATAACATAAAATCAACCCAGCAGAGTACCCATAAACATCAAATTGAAAAGCTATCTGCAACAACCGAAACCTCAGTGGCTAAAAAACAAACTTCAACTTCAACCTCACCAGTCTCAACTTCTGTTTCCACTTCCGATCCGATCAGTCCCGTATTTAACAATGGCGCAGTGAAGTCATTGGTAGGATTTAATGCCCCCTCGGTGGGTTATCCCGTACAATCTCAATCCACAAGTGCCGTAGTATCGATTTCAGATTCGCCAACCGGTTTCGGATATGTAATATTACGTGAAAATGGACAAGTAGAGACTTTTGACTTTCAAAATTACGGATCGACTCCAAATCTTCCAATGGGCGACACTGCAACGGGGATAGCGGTTGACTCCAATGGAAATGGATACTGGGTTGTAACATCTTTTGGAACCGTATACAATTTCGGCAATGCTCCAAAGTGCGGCTCTCCAAATATTCCGACCGGGGGTTGGGGTCAATATCCGGCTGCTATCGGAATCTACTCAAATAAATCCGATATTAATTCAACCAACGGATATTATGTCCTTCGGGCAAATGGGGAAGTTGACGGATTTTGCGGTGCTAAAGTCGAAAGTTCATTGCAGTTGCCCTATTATACGACGGCACCCGTTGTCGCAACTTCAATGTCAGTGGACCAAAAAACGGGCGGTTACTGGATCCTGACCTCCCAAGGACAAGTTTATTCTTATAACGCTCCAAATTTATCAAGCCCACCTCAAGCGTATAACGGGAACTCAACAGTATCTATAACCAGCTTGCCGAACGCTTCGGGATATTGGATCTTATCGGCCAACGGTGAAGTCGAGGCGTTCGGTGATGCAATCAACTACGGTTCCTTAAATAATGCCATGCCTTCGGGTTCCTTGGCTTCATCTATTGAAGTCGACCCACAAACGAATGGTTATTGGGCAGTTTTTGACTGGTCTCCAAGAAGCACGTATTTGAATCCATTCAGGGATGTGACATCGTTGGTTCCCCAGGAAATTGATCAGGGGGTAGACTACTGCGGTTCAGGACCAATCTATGCAATCGGTGCAGGTATTGTCGTAAACGTATATTCCAGCGGTTGGCCAAGCGGAGTATTTATAGCTTATAAATTAACCTCCGGAATAGCGCAAGGCTACATTGTTTATCTCGCCGAGAATGTTTCTCCGAATGTAACTATTGGCGAACAAGTTACGTCAAATTCAGTTATTGGCACTGTTCACGATGCGCTGACTTGCATGGAAACCGGATGGGCGAGCCTAACTGATTTTGGCGGCTTTGCAGCCGCCAAATCAGAATACAACGGGTCAAATTCAACAGCCTTAGGCATCAACTTCAGTAAGATGCTCCAAGACCTCGGGTCCAGACCAGGCTTGGTTCAGCCAAACGGCTCTCCGGGAACAATTCCAACATACTGGCCAACGATCTAAAACTTGGATATCAAAACCAAGGCCCGGTTGACCAACACGAAGGTTGAAACCATTGAGACGGATTATTGCCGAGCTGATTCAATACGTCCTGAGCAACCACTCCGTCAAAGGCCATGCCAATATGACCCACAAAATCCCACGGACACTGATTCTGTATCAAAATATTTGTTGCACCATTCAAAAATGCATTTGTATATGGAGTGACAACCTCATCGTATCTGGTTTCGATAACAACATATCGCGGACCGGGTACTGTATCGCCTGATGCAAAGAGATTGGTTTCAAAAGGAGAATTAACTTCTTGTTGAGCCAAAGCCGGCATCGACAGATCACTGAAAAGACTATTGGCTCCAACGAGAAGACCCAGAGCGTTACCCAAACTAGTTAGCCCATCTAAAGTGGTTCCATGGTTTGATGGTGCTAAACCGACGAAGGTAGCGACTTTACTGGCTCCCCCCAGAAATTTAATATAGTAGTTCGGCATCATACCACCCTGTGAGTGGCCTACCAAATCTACCTTAGACGCACCGGTAATACTTAAAACATAGTTGACTTCATTTGACAACTCTTGGGCAGATGTTGGAATATCTCCGATTGATGTAATATTTTGCGAAAATGTCACTCCGTAGTTAAAAGTATAAACACAATAGCCCGCATTGGCTAATTTGGGTGCCAGATAAACCCAGTTATCGTGTTCGTTCGCAAAGGTTGCATTTACCATGACAACGGGATAGGGGTGCTGTGAAGTTAGCTTGCAGTTGGAAAGATTTGCTCCGGGGGGCGGGGTGTCTGGAGTAAAAAATGCACTTGCCGCCGTAAAGATATTCCCGACGGGATATGTACTGCTACTCCATGGAAATCCCGCCTGAGCAGCACCTGCGGTAAACAACGCTACCAACAAAGCCGCTACTACGGCCGAAACTCGAATCAAATATTTTCCTGATATGAATTTCATTTATCTCAATTCCACCTTTCAGTTATGTTCAACTCTTTCCAAATAATTTAATTAAGCGCCTACCCGACCAACTCCACTTTGTGAGCAAACGTCAACACAATAAGCTAAACAAATTTATTAATAATAATTTAAACTAAAAACACGGATATTCCAATAGGTAAACGACCCCACATAGTGATTAGCCTACCACTTATTGATATTTTCCCTGCTTAATCGTTCGATCAGCCGTCGGATTAGTTTCAAAAAATATTGACCAGACAACATGGTGTAAGCATTGCCTCACTTATCGTGATCTTATTTAGTTTCAAAAATATATTGAATTCTTTATCGGTGGTATTTATAGCTTCAAATACCACCATCTGTAACAATATTTTCACTAGGTTCGATATTAGTGATCACCAGTCAAAATGAAGTATCGGGACAAACGATTGCCAACGAACCTAATAATTTGACTTTAAAATTCTAAGCGATAGAGTCATAACTTTGGAGTTATCTTTTTGGTGAATCTTAGAGCCTTCACGCGAGACGCAATAGGCTAAGGCAGAATCTAATTAAATCAGCCAAAGTTCCGCCGACTTATTCACGTGTTGCGGATTTTCTTCCGTTTATCGGTTCATCGAATGATAAATAAATTTGAAATGCATTCATTATCGAAGAGCAAATGCGACATCAGTATTTTCCCGGTGCATTGAACTTCCAAGGCGTCCATCCTTAGCCAAAATCTGCTCTTTGATTTAACCTAGTTAAATTTTTCTTAAATTTAAAAGGCTATTGAAATCAATTACGGCGTGCAATTGAGTGGTCAAAAATCGGATTCTTAATCGATAAATCATCTGAAAGTTTATTCGCAGTATCTTTTAATTTCGGAGTTTTAATCAATCCCCTGGTAACATACCCTTTACCTTCTGCAAATACAAGGATGGGCGGCAATATTACCAAAGCGCATAGAAGGGCCACAACAACGTTCATAGCAACAATTATCCCAAACCCTCTGAGTAAAGGCATCGATGAAGTTGCCATAACCGCAATACCTGATACCGCGGTAAGAGCCGAAACAATAAATGCCCTCCCCGATCTGGCCGAAGTCACATTCATTGCCTCCCGCGGAGTGCGCCCGCGTCCGCGCTCTTCCACGAATCTCAAAAGAATCAATGAAGTAAATTCAGTGCAAATTGCAACCACCAACGGACCGGCTACGGCTGTCATTGGGGAAAGCTTTAGACTAAAAATATATGCAACAATGGAAACCGCGCCTACGGCAATAATCACGGGAACCAGTGACAATACCGCCCTTATCAAACTGCGTAGTCGTATTGTCAAAAACAATCCCACCAAGATCACAGAAAGATACGTCAAAATAGCTCGGGATGAATTGAGATTTTCCAATAAACCTACCCCTACAATTGCGATCCCTCCCGGAGCTTCAGTAATGCCCACCGGTGTTGACACCACCGGAGGACCCTGTAATGTACTTACAATTGGTGCGAGTCCGGATAAATTAGCAGTCTTAGCTCTAAAAATTATACTTAAATTCTTTCCTCCGTTTGCTACCAACAAATGTTGTATCGGTTTGGGAGCAAGTTCATAGGCCTGAAATACTTCACCTCCGGTAGGATTGACAGGATTTTCTCCGGGTTGATTAGTGAAAAGATAAATAATATTGACAATACCCGTTCCGCGAAATACTTGTGAGGAATAGTTGCTCTGAATATAATTGCTCAAATTTATGTCATAGTTGACAGCCTGATTGGTAAAAGGTTGATTTGTATGAATATCAACACCCATAAGATCATTTGACCCTGTTCCGGATTTCAACGCGAGGATTCCCTGAATAGCTTTCGAATGAGGATTAACCCAGTTAATCGGATCCGTCTGCAACACCAACTTACCTTCGGCATAGATCCCGGCAAAAAACACCATCAAACTTAAAATCATAAACGGAACTGCCGTCTTTTTTGGAAGTGAGCCCAAGAATACTACGATCTTTGACAACACTCCTTTGGAAAAGTCCTTTCCTTTTGTAGGTGACTTATACTCTCTTATGCCTAAAATTGCAAGAGGACCTATGATACTTCCCAAGCAAACTGCAATAATTCCCACAACCAAAAGGGCTCCGAACTGCCTTATCATTGGAACCTTTGCTACCAATAGTGCGGCAAATGCAAATACAGCGTCAAAAGTCACTATTAGCAAGGCAGGCCCCAGGGATCTTGAAGCTTCCTGTATCGGATGTTCAGATCTGTCTAAAACTACCTCTTCTTCTATACGTGAGTGCATCTGAATCGCGTAATCCAAACCGACACCCATTAAGACAGGCAGACCCGCAATTGACGCAAGCGTGAGCGGAATACTAAAATAACCGGCAATTCCGAAAGCCCATACAAGACCGATGGCGATCACAATAAACGGCAGTAAGCGCCATCTAACCGAAAATAGCAGTATCAGGATAATAATCATTATTAAACCTGCTATCGCGCTTAAAATTAACATCCCACCCTTTAAATAATTATTTATTGTATTTAACAGGGCAGGTACCCCAGTAGTAAGAGTTGTGGCATTTTGTAGGTGTAAATTACCCGTTACACTTTCGACGACTTTGGCTGCGGCAGCCTCCTGATCTATACTCAAACCACCCTTTAGAAAGATCAAAATGTTAGAATGCGTATTATTGGGGAAGAATGAACTTGACGATGTCCTAAGAGAACCGTCGGGATTATGGGTAAGAATATGAACCCATCTTGGATTTGACAAAACCTGTTGCGAAGAAGGTATTGAAGATAGTTGGGCACTGGATTTCAGTAAATAGTTAAGTCGAACTTTTTGACTCGTAGGCGACGGGTCATGTTGATAGGCGTATAAAAGCATCCCAGCTGCAGGACTGTCAATCGGGTTACCCGTAGGACTTTTCATTAAATTATGAGTCAGTTCCAGAGCATCGAGCGGACTCGCGACTGAAAATACTTCAGGAAGTTTAGATAATTTATCTTCCACGCCTTGGATCTGCTTTACATTTGAAGCGGTAAATAGATTGTCAATTGTGTTCCCCTTTGTGGCGGAAATCATTACAACCATCGGATCTCCGCCGAAATTTTTCTCATAGCTCGTGTTTTCCTGCTGGGCGAGATCCGTTGAGTTTAGATACGAGGAATTTGAAGTTACGAACTTTAACTTCACCATTCCGATTCCAAGAATTAATGTGACGAGCAGTCCTACTACGCCTACCACATTTGCATATTTACCTAGGTTGAGTCCCAACCAAGACCAAAACTTGCGCAATTTAACTCCGATCAGTATTTGTCGCTAACCGTTGAAATTCATCAACATCTTTCCACCCAAACTAAAGAAACGAAATTACCTCAATTCAGGCGACATTGACGATCAAGCTCTAAAATTAAAAAACTTGCAACTTATCAATATTAATCCAATGTAATCCGACTTCAATCCATTCTGCAAGCTTTATCCGGTCACTAAATTTCTAAATCGATGACATTGAATAAGTTATGAACTGAATTAGGCGAATTAGCGTTACTTCAGGAAATCCATATAAGTTTCAGCTTCCTTAACTATAATAAAATTCTCGAAACTATTAATACCAAATTTATATCGATTGAAACTATATAGTCCAACATTTATACGGATCAGAATGACGGACAAAAATTTTAAAAGCCCAATAAAAAACGGCAATCATGTCGTGATTACCGCTTTTTATAAAAAAGTTCTTTTTTAACTGAGTTAAATAAGTCTGATCTTATTTAAACTGGTGACGTTATTTAAGCCGATAAGGCCAAAGCCGAGAGCTCAGGAAGTTTATGCAAATGCGATAATGCTTCCCGTTCTATTCTGCGAACCTTTCTGACTCCAATTCCGAGCTTGGTTGCAACGGTTTCCAGAGAAGCTGGTTTCCCGCCCAGAAGACCGTATCTCAGCTCGATTACATGCTGCTCCATATCATCAAGTTGAGCAACGGCATTCAATAAGTTTTCACTTATCATCCCGTTTTCGACCGAATTTTCGAACTCAGAATTCTCAGCTGCAATCATTTCTCCCAACGTGGAGTTGCTGTCTTCATCGGACATGGGCTGGTCAAGCGAAATTTCTCCAAATTTATGTTTTTCAGCTGCTCTTTGGAGCGACTGGCGAATCCACCAAGTAGCATAGGTTGAAAATTTGAATCCTCTTTCCCATTCAAATTTATCCACCGCCCTTATAAGACCCAGTGTACCTTCCTGCATCAAGTCGTCAAAATCTGCAATTCCTTGATATCGCTTAGCCCAGTGAGCAACAAGCCTAAGGTTAGCCGCAACCATATCCTTCCTGGCCTGTTCATCGCCATTAGCGATCCTTTTTGCAAGTTCTACTTGCTCATCGTGCGACAAAACTTGATGATTCGTCAAATATGATGATATAAAGTTCGTTTCATTGTTTGTTTTAGCTACCATATCTCCACTTCCTCGTAATGTACAACAAATATTTTCTTAATAATATTTAACATTAATAATTGGGAAGTTATTCCGCAATTGGACAATTTTGTCGAAAATTATAAGGTTATTTTAAGGTAGAACCAATTTGCCTCGACCGTTGTGCGGCGGCGTCCACCGCCCGTGCAACCAATCCAAACAAATCATCTTTTTCAAAACTTTCAAGGGCTGCCTGAGTAGTACCGCCTTTTGAGGTAACTGCTCGACGAAGATTAGTCGGACTCGAATCTGTTCTATCCATTAATTCTGCCGCTCCGATCATCGTTTTTACCGACAACTGATATGCAAGCGTTTCATCCAATCCCTGTCGAATTCCGGCGGCAACCAACGATTCAGTCAGATAATACAGATATGCGGGTCCGGAACCTGAAATTGCAGTAATGGCATCCATTTCCTCTTCGCCAACCCATACAGTATCACCGAGTACAGAAAGTAAATTTGTTGAAAACTCCAAATCTTGTTGAGCGCAATTTGGTCCTTTTGTAATGGCTATCATACCCTTTCCGATCATTGCAGGCGTATTTGGCATTGACCTGATTATTGCGGCGGTATGTTTGAGCCTTTCCGATAAATAATCCGTTGTTATTCCCGCCATGATGGAAATTACCCTCTCAAACTTAACATTATTTACGTTGAGCGTTTCAATTACTTCGGCGGCAACATTAGGTTTTACGGCCAAAATTAATGTTTTACAGTCGACGGGAAGATCAATAACATCAACGCTTTCATACTCTAATCTAAGAGTCTCAATTTGAGTGATGTCGGATTCCGCGACAGCAACTTGACTGGCGTCCACTAATTTATTCTTCAAAAATCCCGACAAGATAGCTGTTCCCATTTTCCCCCCACCGATAATTTCGATCTCATATTCACTCATTTTTGATTCTCCTAAAATCTACCTTTTAATATACATATACTTACCTGCATAGCCAATTGACATTGCAATGGCAAAATAATCTTCAACATACTGAAATGCGGTTCCCAAAAGCTCATCCAGTACCATTTGGGAAACGCTTAAAGCCGGGACCGAACCGACTAAATAAATCGCATTTTCAAATCCAATTGAAAAATGTAAAAGTTTAAGAGAATTATTTTTAATCAGCAAATACGATAGACACTTTTCAATGTTAACCTCGGGTGCAGGCATGAATTGGGTTTCAACAAATAACGACCGCTGATTTAAGAAAAACCACACAGTTACAGCCTCTCTAACTTCACCCTTAAGTCGAACATACCAGCGAAGTTCCGACTTATCTTTACCACAATCAATCAAAAATTGATTGTATTCGCTTTGAAGTGAGCAAAACCATCTATCGAATGTTTCAGACAACAATGTGATTTCATGGTCGGAGATAATACTGTAAGTCTGATCGGTCATCTGCCAATAATTAAAGTTAAGGTATTAAAATACCTCAGTTACAGTTTACAAGTATGCTGTCCTGAAGTCTGGAAGCCATCTCAATAAACTTGGTGGCAGAAGAACGCCAAGTATAACTTTTCGACATTGCTACGGCATTATTAGTCAGTCGGCGGCGAAGTTCAGACTGATAAAAAGTTTTTGTTACCTTATCTCCCCAGGCCTTCGGATTTCGATTGTTCATTAGGTAACCGTTATAATTATTAACAATAAGTGAATTTAACCCTCCTACCGCATTTGCGATTACAACAGAACCGCAAGCCATAGCTTCGAGGGCCACCAACCCAAAGGATTCCGATGATGAAGGAACCAAACAAAAATCTGAGGCACGATAGGCCGTAGAAAGTATTTCATGGGGCTGGGGACTCATAAACTTAACTGAATCCAAAAGAGAGTTATCATCTAAAAACCTAACAGCGGCATCAAGTTCGTCATACCCATTATGTCCGCTTGGACCGCCCACTATCAAAAATCCCGCATTTGGGTTTTCTGACTTAACATTTTTAAATACCTCAGAGGCAATTTTAAGACCCTTTAGTGGCTGTATTCGTCCCGCAAAAAGCAATAAAGGGTCAAAATCAGAACAGCCTATTGCGAATTTGGCATATTCACGATTGCCCGGCGAAAAGAATGCATGATTAATACCAAGTGGGACAATTTTAATTTTATCGACATCGGCATCATACATTGTTACCAGCTGATCCAACTCCATCTCGCAGGAGGCTAACAAAAGGTCGGAACAGCTTATTATTTCCTTCTCCGCATTTTGTCTAATTTCCTGATTCAAGCCGCAAGCATCTTCTGCCGAAAATTGTGCTTTCACCCGATCAAGTGTGTGGAAGGTAACTGCCATCGGAAGGTCAAAATAGTGTTTAAGTCGGTGTCCGACCAAACCCGAAAGCCAGTAATTCGCGTGAATCAGATGTATGGGTATACCTTTATATTTTAAATCTTCAATTTTATTTTTAGTATTTTCATAAAATTCATCCACAAGGCCAACTAAGTTCTCCTTGTCGACATGTTCCTTGGGACCTGCCTTTATGTTGAACACCGTCACACCGGGTTCTGTGACAACTTCTTGTTGGTCGGTGTCACCCGTAGCCCTCGTAAAAATGTAACAGTTACATGAAAGAGCTGCAAGAGCGGAAGCCATCTCTCTTACATATACATTCATTCCGCCACTGTCACCCACACCGGGCTGCCCGATCGGAGAAGTGTGCATCGAAATTATTGCGATATTTAAATGGTTTTCAATCATAAAAGGTCAGAAGCTACTTAAATAGCTTAATATTAAACCTGTAAATTGATTCAAATTTCGAGATTAATTGTCCTGCCTTTTACCGCCGTTTGCAATAACACTGGTGTTTACATCAGTAATCAAAAGTCGGTATAAGCTTAACATCGTCTTTTTCTGTTCCTCGTTAAGCTTGCTATCGTTCATAATGGCAATAGTTAAATCAGTCTCACTTTCATCAGCATTTAAAATCCCAGCTTTTATATAAAGTGATTCTGCTGATATTCTCAGTGCTTTTGCGATTTGCTTAAGAATATCCGCTGACGGATTTCGAAGTCCACGTTCGATTTGAGAAAGATACGGATTTGAGATTCCCGCGACTTCAGAGAGACGCCGCAGAGACATCTGAGCAAGATTTCTTTGATCGCGAATAAAATCCCCCAAGTCCTTTAGGCTCTTTGATCTGCTCACTTAATTATTTCGTCAACTTTAACTTCACCGGATTTAATTCTACCGACGATTTCGTCCTGCAAGGAATCTATAGATTTATGACATCGCTTTCTTAACTTGGATAAAATCTTCTCAAAGGCCGCTATATTACCCACGGTTTCATCGAACAACTCGGAAGAACCTTGAAGCCATACATTCATATCCTTAGTAACTAAAATCTTATCCAAAATATTCAGTAAAACACCAAGAAGTTCGGAATCGCAATTGCTGGCATCCAGTAAACTTGCCGCAAGCCTCGGATTATCGTCATTAGATGCCGTGGTAGGAGCTACACTAAGTAAACTAACCAGATCCGGAAGCAGTTCGGGCGCAACCGCATCAGAATCGCCGGGATCTTCCAATTTTTGTTTTTCCAGCAATATAATGTCCAACCACCCTTGCGCTACCCTACGTGCAACTGAAATTGAAACTTCGGCGGACTGTATTTTATTTCTGTAACCCCTGAGATCAGGAACTCTCATTACCCTAAATTGATCATTTGAACACATTTCAAGAGCATTTTGCAAATCAATATATACTTGGCTATTATTTAGTTCCTCTAGATCAGACATCGACGTTTCACCTTAAATTAAAAAGTTTTTATATAATACAATCCTATACTTATTTTTCGCAACTTTCCCGGGAAATCCCGGATTCTTTGCCACGATCGCTTGACCAAAGATAGTATTCGATTTCAGCACTCATATAATCCAGATAATAATAACGTAGTTAATTAATCCAAAAACATATATTGGGGATGGGCGGAATTACTTCTGGTAATTTACAAATGATAGTCTACAAATCTTGTATTTTAAAAGTGCAACAAAATGCATTCGATAAATTTACGAAATAAACCCGGATCTTTCCAAAGGAAAATAACGATAAATAATTT
>DAIDJA010000003.1:2977-16276 GCA_027451605.1 Acidimicrobiales bacterium | reverse complement strand
AGACAAATTATTGGAAATAGTTTTTGTAAGAGGGGAAGATTGCAACTCTCAAGAGCACTATAAGTGTTCCACGAAAGTCAAATTTTATAGGCATATGGTTATGAATGAATTAATGAACTGTTCCGTAAAAGAAAGTTGCGGACGATATCGTATGCGAGAGGGGCATTCCCAAAAAGGAAGGAATTTACCAGATGTCAGAGATAAAGGAAGGTCAGAAGGATCTGACCAACGATACAGCTCTGCAAAATCCTGTTCCCGAAAGTTCAGGAAGTGAGCCGGATTCAAATGGCTCAAATAGCTCCGCAAGGAAAAATGCAGTAAACCAAGGTGTACAAAAGCCTAAAATAGGCGATGTACGTCCGGCACCTACGCCGCAGGTACAGGCCGATATCAAGGTCGAAAACCGAAATACATCGTCACGTGAACAAAATTCAGTTCAGACGGCGCAAAAGCCTAAAATAGGCGACGTACGTCCGGCTCCCAAAAAAAATTCCAATTCGAGGCGTTCCGAAAGAAAACCTTCGCAGAGAACTTCACAGCAAAAAGATACGGCTAAAAAATCTGTTGCATCTGCCAAGGTTAACCTTGGATCAGACACTACGCTTCCCAAAGAAGCCCTTAAGCTTGAAATGCCAAATACCACGGGGAGGTATCTGGCGTGCGTGCACGTAACTCAAACGCATACTCAGTTGGCCGTGCTTGAAGGAAGGACCTTGGTCGAGCACTATGTTTCCAAGAATGCCGATGAAATATCCGAGCTCGACGGGAACATATATATCGGGGAAATTAAAAATGTGCTTCCGGGGATGGAGGCTGCATTTGTCGATATCGGAACCCCTAAAAATGCCGTATTGTATCAGCATGACGTTAAAAACGATATGGAGGAATTTGAAGACGCGGATTCAGATGCCGATAATGTAAGAATCGAACATGTCCTCAAAAATGGACAGACGATTTTGTGTCAGGTTATCAAAAATCCGATAGGTGTTAAGGGGGCAAGGCTTACCCAGAGTGTTTCACTTGCCGGGAGATATACTGTCTTGGTTCCAGGAGGCAAATCAATCGGAATCTCCAAAAGATTGGATGACCAGGAACGGAGAAGACTTCGCAGGGTGGTCGAAAAGATAAGGCAGCCCGGGTTTGGATACATAATTCGAACCGCCGGATCGGCCGCGGCTAGTGCCGATATCGAAGCCGACATACTTCGTTTGGTTAAAATATGGGAAGAAGTTGAAAATAAGGCTAAGAAAATAACAAAGCCGACACTTCTATACAAAGAACCCAATATGGTGATTAAAGTACTTCGAGAAGAACTCTCGGAGGATTTCAGGGGAGTTGTGATTGATAATTATCGGCTCTACCGTGAAGTGAGAGATTATGTGAAATCTATAGCCCCCGATTTGGCCGAGCGGATCTATTTTTATGATTTGAGAGTGGAGCCGCTGCCCGTTTTTGAAAACTTTCACGTGCATGAACAACTGCATAAGGCATTGGACAGGAAAGTTTGGCTTCCTTCCGGCGGTTCGCTGGTGATTGACAGGACTGAAGCACTTACCGTTATTGACGTAAATACTTCCAAAAATGTAGGTACGTCGAATTTGGAAGAAACTGTCTTTAAAAATAACCTTGAAGCCGCAGAAGAAATTGCCAGACAGCTCAGATTGAGGGATCTGGGGGGGATTATTGTAATCGACTTTATCGATATGACCATAAGACAAAACAGGACCGACGTCATCTCAGCGTTTAGATCTGCCTTGGCCAGGGATAAAACAAGAACTCAGGCCTTTGATATATCGGAGCTGGGATTGGTAGAAATGACACGAAAACGAGTTTCGGAAGGGTTGGTGGAATCTCTGTCCCACACCTGTCCGGAATGCGAAGGACGAGGGATCATTGTCGAAGAAGAAGAGTATAATTAGCGATCACGATGAGCCTGGTAATAGATTTCTATAAACGTTTATTTAATCAAGTCGACGAGATAAGCTAATAGCCAAATCAGCCAATAGTCAAATTATTTGTCAAAAAAATCGTAAAAATCAGAATTCATATCCGTTTAGCATATGTTTAAATCGATTATCGGTCGCAAAGTTTTGCCGGCAGAATACGTTTTTAGCGGAATTAACTTAGACATGAACCTCTGGGATATTTTTAGAGGTCACTGAATTTTTTACAAATTAACTTTGTTTTGGTTTAAGGGTTCGATTTAAGCAACTAAAATAGTAATTTGCAATAAAAACAATCTTGATTCGATAAATTTTTGTAATATCTAAAGGAATATAATGCAGGCAGTAATTAAAGCCGGTGGCAAACAATATGTGGTAGCCCCGGGTGAAAAAGTAAAGATTGAACTAGTCGAAGAGTCTCTTGATGTCAATGATCAAATTGAGTTACCGGCAGTCGCAATTATAGACGGCTCTGAAATAATAGTCGATAAGTCAAAGCTTGAAGTTGCAAAGGTAACCGCTAAAATTACGAATTTTACTTTTGGAAAGAAAATTAAAGGATTTACGTATAAGAACAAGACTAATCAACGCAGGCATTGGGGTCACAGACAACAATATACTGAAGTTGAAATCGGAACGATCGAACTGGGTTGATTTTAGGATAAGAAATTCGATACTTACAGGAGGCTAATTAAATGTCAAAAACTAAAGGTGGCGGTTCAACTAAAAACGGTAGAGATTCTAACGCACAGCGGCTGGGGGTAAAAGCATACGGAGGAACTACCGTGAAATCAGGTACCATAATCGTAAGACAGCGAGGTACTAAGTTTTTTCCGGGGGTAAATGTCGGTCGCGGAGGAGACGATACTCTTTTTGCAACATCTGACGGCAAGGTAGAATTTGGTTCCAAACGAGGGCGCAAGACGGTAAATATCGTTTAACTTTCTCTGCAGTCCGAGAAGATGTATTTACAATAAGTACTGAATACCCGGATCCCAGAAGAGGCAGAACATTTTTTGTTTCGAAAAAAAGTCTTGTTGTTTATCAGTGTTCCCTCTTTAAGACCCGGACTATTCCGGCGTCTCTTTAATGGTGATGATCGTACCCGCAGATTAAGATCGTATCGGTATACAAATTATTTTTAACTATTAAGGGTTTATGTCAGAATTTATAGATGAAGCCCAACTGCATGCCAAAGCCGGTAACGGTGGAGCTGGCGCGGTCTCTTTTAGACGCGAAGCTCATGTTGCAAAAGGAGGTCCTGACGGCGGCGACGGCGGCGACGGCGGCGACGTAATTCTCAAAGCCTCCTGGGCAATTTCATCTTTACTATCTTTTAGGGATCAGCCATTCAGACGAGCTACGGATGGGGTTCACGGATCTTCCAAGAATCGATTCGGAAAGCGCGGGAAATCTACCGTTGTGGATGTTCCGGTGGGAACGGTGGTTAAGTCACTCGAAAACGAAATAGTTAAAGAATTTACGGTCCAAAATGATACCTGGGTAGCAGCACATGGGGGGAAAGGTGGTTTCGGCAATGCGCGGTTTTTAACAAACCAGAGGCGCGCTCCGGGATTTGCCGAACAGGGTGAAGTAGGTGAAGATATTTGGTATAACCTGGAACTAAAGTTAATGGCCGATGTAGCCCTAGTCGGATTTCCCAATGTTGGTAAATCTACTTTAATATCGGTAATTTCAAATGCAAAGCCGAAGATTGCTAACTACCCTTTTACTACCTTAAGACCTAACCTGGGTGTTGTTAAAGTTAACGGATCAATTAGTGAGTATGTCGTAGCTGACATACCGGGCCTAATCGAAGGGGCCGCTGACGGTAAAGGCTTAGGATTCAAGTTTCTTCGCCACATTGAAAGAGCTTTGGTATTGGTATTTCTGTTGGATCTGTCAACATCGTGCGAACATCCTCCGGAAAAACAGGTTGCCATATTAAAAGAGGAGCTACAAAAATATCGTCCCGAATTGTTGGAAAGACCGTTTTTAATCGTGGGTTCTAAAGCCGAATTACCCGAAGCGTCTAAGTATTTAAATGATGGCTTTAATTTTGACTTTGAAATTTCTGCCGTAACAGGTTTACACGTTGAGCCTCTTAAATACAAGATGGCAGAATTAGTTTCAGATCAAAAAGCCACTTTGGAAGAAGGAAAGATAGCTATCGCAGATGAAACTGTTTTTAAACCGGTTCCCAAGGGGCTTAAAGTGCAAAAAATTGATGAAAACTATTTTGTGGTAACGGGTAAAGATGCTTTATCGGCGATTGGACTATCGGATTTAAATGATCCGGATGCTTTAACTATAATTGACAAGCGACTAAATAAGCTAAATTTGAATAAGGAATTATTAAAGGCCGGTGCAGAACCCGGAGCAACGGTTGAAATCGGTGATTTTACTTTTAATTGGGAGCCCTGACGGGATTAAAGTTCTTCAATAAGTATGAGATAAAAAAAGTTTGTGCTAGTAGTAGTAAAGATCGGTTCATCTTCTGTGGTGGATCAAAACGGAAATCCAAATATACAGCTGTTAACAGGAATTTGCGATCAAATTGATCGATTGCGAAAATCCAATCACAAAGTAATCTTGGTATCATCGGGAGCCGTAGCGCTCGGGATGAATGTTTTAAAAAATCAGCTTGACATTAGGAAAGATGATATTTCTGCCAAACAGGCGCTTGCCGCAATCGGCCAATTTGAATTGATGACAGCTTTTAATGGGGTCTTTTTGCCACATAAGATTGTGACTTCGCAGGTGCTTCTTACGCCAAATGACTTTATTCACCGCAGACAGTATTTGACCGCAAAAGACACTCTTGAAACTCTTCTTAGCATGAATGTTTTGCCGATCATTAATGAAAATGACGTGGTTGCTACCGATGAAATTCGCTTCGGTGATAACGACAGAATTGCCGCTCTGGTTGCAAACATGACGGGTGCGAATCTGTTGGTTCTTTTAACCGACACTATGGGTATGTACACTGCCGATCCGGCATTGGACGAAAATGCCACTTTAATAAAGGAAATCGAAGATCTGAGCGACCAGTTTAACCAAATGGCGAGTGATACTTCATCCGGATTTGGGTCCGGTGGTATGATTGCAAAAATTGCCGCAGCACGAATTGCAACTTGGTCCGGCGTCAGGGTAATTATAGGATCTGCAAGCTATCCTGAAATTTTAGTAGAAGCGGTAACGGGAAGTTTAACTAATGCGACTGTAATTCAGCCCAAGTCCCAGAAGTTATCGGCACGTAAGTTGTGGATAGCTTTCGCCAAAGCGTCTCACGGAAAGATCAAGATCGATCAGGGAGCCGTTTCGGCTATTGTAGAAATGAATAAATCTCTTTTACCCAACGGGGTGATTAGTTTTGAAGGTGAGTTTTTTGCTGGCGATGCCGTGGAAATTATATCACCATCGGATTCTGTAGTAGCTAAGGGAATTGTGAAGATTTCTCATACCGAGCTGATGGCATTTATACAGGATCGAATCGAGAAAAAAAATATTCAGGTGTCTGCTGAGTTAGTACATAGGGATGATCTGGTGATATTTTCCAATTAATTATTGTGATGATATCAGATTTAATTTCGACGAAGAGTGATACCTGAGTTAGAAATTAGTAATCTAGAGTGATTATCTCTGATTATCTGTGAATTTTAATTAGCGTCAGATCCCAGCAAAAAGGTCAATACAAGAAATGAGCCATATCATAACTTGAGAGTTTTGTAATTCTATATTTTTATTGAGACTGAGATTAAGTTCTTTGAATTAATAATTCCGCCAGATTTATTGGTTATTGACTTTTCTATCTAATAAAATGTCCAGCCTTCCGACTAAATATTTCTTAAATTTTCACTTGACAAGCCTATTTAGGAAATACTAAGGTTATCTTAACTGTTTGAATTTCAATTCAACTGTTTCTTAACTAAATTAGGGTTCCCTGAGTTAGATAAGTCAAATTGTCAGTAGTTATCTATCGCGTAGAAATTGTGAGAGTGAAATTAAGTAAAGGTTCATAAGTTAATAAGAATTGAGATAAGTGTAATATGATCAAACGACAACCTGCCCCCCCCCTATCAATAGCTCTAAAATCCTATTTTCACTTTTACCGATTGTAACTTTACTTTTCCCGTTGGTTATTTTATCTATAGCGGCTTCCTATAATCCGGGCAGACCCAAATCAGATAAATCGTTGCTTCATTCACATCTTGTGGCTTCAAATTCGGGCGTTGAGTGGAAAAATGCGACACCGTCAACTAGTCCACCGGCCATGAAATCAGCTTCCATGGTTTATGATCCACAAAGCGGTGACATTGTATTATTTGGGGGAAATATTGGTACCGGTTCGGATATATTTGTTAATGAAACATGGGTCTTTGACGGTAGTAGTTGGACTCAGCTCTTTTCTCCCGGTTGTTCTACCGGTTGTCCGAATTCACCTCCTGTTCGTGCGGCAGCTCAGATGGCGTGGGATCCAGCCGTGGGTGCTGTTGTATTATTCGGAGGTACCTATGGTGCCGGTGAAGTTTATAATGACACTTGGGAGTTGACATATTCCGGAAGTAACTATACCTGGACTGAGATAAATAATGATGGATATCTAGGTGACGGTCTTTATTCTGCTTCCATGGTTTATGATCAAAATACCGATACACTCATAATGTTTGGAGGAGCAGACGGAAACAGCGCTTATCAAAATACATTTTCATTTAATGGAATTGTCTGGAGCCAAATAAATACAACAGGTACTCCAAGTGCCAGATACGGTCAGGGGACCGCCTATAATACTTTAAATAATCAGATGGTTATATTCAGTGGTATTGATAATCCGAATAATTTACCTATGGGCGGTACTTATACCGAAAGTACAACCGGAACATCCGGAAGCTACACCGGAACATTTACTAAATTAGATCCGGTCAATAGCCCTCAACCACGAGAAGGATCATCTATGGTATTTGACCCTCTTGCCGGTACCACCGTATTATTCGGCGGAGGTGATACCTCAGATGACAAGAACTTTAACGATACCTGGCTTTTAAACGGAAATAACTGGTACCAATTTAACGGTACTTCAAACGGTTGCGGAGAAAGCTACGGAACAATAAATAATCCCTGTCCGAACTCTCCCGGTTTCAGACAAAGAGCTTCAATGGCATATGATCCCAATATCGGATCAATTGTGTTATTTGGAGGATTTAATAATGCAACGGGAACCAATTATGATGATACCTGGGAATTGGGATCAAATACTATCCCAAACGGAACTTTACCGGTGGGTCCTCAGACCTATGGCGGACAGCTGACAGGAGATAACATACAGGCTAATACGGCAGAACCGGTAAATACGGCTGACGGAGATTTCTATATAAATCAACAGGATGTAACTTTAAACAATCCGGGACCACAACTATCATTTACAAGGACATTTGATGATCAGGCGGCAACTTCTGCTTCAGCTACCGGAGAGTCTTTGGGAACAGGTTGGTTTGACAACTATGAAATGTCACTTTATGAAGACAACGGTTCAACTGTAGTAGTTACTCTCCCCAACGGGGCTCAGGATACCTTTAATAATATTTCTGCTTCAAATGGCTGGTGTAACGATCCGGGATGGTGTCCGAGCACACCCAGTGACCTGGCTCAACTTACCTATTCAAACGGTCAGTTTACTCTTGTTTTGTCCGACAAGGGTACTTTAATCGGATATGTATTTTCTCCAATAGGTTCAAATACCGGTACGGGCAACCTAGTCACCATTGAAAAGCTCGATAGTTCCGGTAATCCTATAACCGGTCAGGAAATTAGTTCCGCGACCGACATAACGCCGACAACAGGCTCAATAACCTGTCCTATTGTGACTTTATCAAATGTTTCGGTAAAAGACTGTACATATTGGACTTCGTCGTCCAACGGTGCTACGATTTCTTTGCTGTTTGATTCAAACAATCATATAGCTGCGGTTATCGGAGCTTATAGTGATACTGCCTCACAGCCAATTGAAGTTGACTATGTTGTTACGGGAACAATTCCTCAGTTAGCTACAGTCACACAGCAAAACGGATCGACCACTCAATATCAGTATGACTCAACGGGCAACTTAATTAATTTGATACAATCTCCTCCTTTAAATAACGGATCAAACCTTACTTTGACAAATACCTTCTTACAGGAAGGAACTCCGCTTTTGTGGCGAGTAAATACCCAGGTTGAATTTAACGGATCCCTGTATAGTTTCTCATATAACGGAGATTACAGTTCCGCTTTCGGTTCCACCACCACCGTAAAGCAATACTTAAGCGCTTCGTCACAGAATCCTTCTGCGACTACGTTTTATACATATAGTTACGGCATGTTAATGTCAACTGCTTCTTTAAATTCAGATTCCACTACAACTTCTACCGGCTCATATACAAGAAATCCCAATAACTTGCTTTCCGATGTCACAACTGACGGAAACGGAAATACCTCAGCCACAACTTATGAAAGTTCTTCATTAAATAATTCCACCGTTTCAGATGCAAATATCACCGAAACCTTAAATCCTAACGGTTATATGACTCAAAGTGCCTATAACTCATTTAATGAACCTTACTGTAGGATAGATGCCATAAACACCCTAAACGGAGTTACCTGTCCGAGTAGTCCCCCTACTACAATTCCGACTCCTGGAACCGGAGTTTCAACTCAATATCTCGGAGCCACCATTAATTACTATGATTCATTTGGAAATCTGATCGCAACTACCGATACAGCCGGCTTTACTTCCGTTACTTCCTATACCACTTCTGCTGACTCAGTTCCTTCCAATCTTCCTTACTGTTCTGTTGGTTACAGTGATTACTCCGTTTACGGTATAACCTGTCCTTCATATGGTTCAAATGAACAAGGGGCAACCACCACAACTTATGACATATATGGGAATGTCATAAGTTCAACCACTCAACAAGGGGCTGCCACCTCATATAGCTACTACAACAGCAATCTAAACGGGGGATATCCCGGTAAGGTAGCCACAGTTACGGATCCACAGGGTGATGTTACTACTTATACCTATGACAATATGGGAAATGTCATAACCACACAGACAACCTCCCCCTCTTCTTTTAGTCAGATCTCCTATAACCAATATGACCAAGATAACCGGCTAATCTGTTCGATCTCAGCTTTTAATTACTCCAAATTAAACTCACAGGGGAATCATGAATATAGCTGTCCTTCGACTTTACCTTCGGTTACATCTTTAGAGGGTACAAACCCCTATCCGGGAACAACTTTATATTTCTATGACAATATGGGAAATACGGTAGCCACAGTTGACCCCCTGGGGGGAACTACCGTTAATTTATATAACGGACTTGATCAAAACTACTGTTCAATGACGAGTAAAGACACGGAGAGCTATCTTGCTTCAAATCCCGGTGCCACTTTTCCTTTTGCCTGTAATAGTGTAAATTCCACAATGCCCACAGTAGCTCCTTCAACTTATCAATATGACAGTGTCAATTACTATGACACAAACGGCAATTTAATCGGCAATGTCTCTGATTTGGGAATGTTAACCGCAAATACCTATGATCAAAACGGTAATTTAATCTCTTCGGTTACTTCAACTGATAATTCAAATGATCCCGGTACTGTTACCTACTATCAGTATGACCAAGCGGGCAATCAGATAGCAACCTGCAGTCCCACTTCTTCTACAAATGACGCACCGGGACTTTGTATTCCGGATAGCTCTGATTCATTAACCTACAGCGGCTCTTCATATGATCCAAACGGTACTCTGTACTGCTCTGTAGCCCCCGATCAGGCCTTAAGCGGTTACAGTTGTCCCCCCTATAATCCGAACTGGGAATACAGCCTTCCCACCTCCTTGAATTCTTTATCTGATACATCTTTAATTTCATGTCCCGATACCAATAACTGCCTTATGGCAGGGGAGTCTTCAAATACCGCTGCGGGATCATCATATCCGGTTCTTACATATTCTGATAATATGAACACCGTGGGGAGCTTTCAAAACGAAGATCTGCCTTTAGGAACTTTTAGTTCAATTACAGCTCTTGACTGTATTAATGACAGTAACTGTTATATATCGGGACTAAACGGATCCACCCCGGTTCTTTATCTGACAAGTTCATTTACCGATTTAACCACAAATACCTTCAATGAAATAACCTTGCCTTCCAATTTGTCTTATGTTACCTCCTTTTCCTGTTCTTCGATTTCAGACTGTATATTAACCGGAGGTGATTCATCGTCAAATCCTTTGGCTTTTTACTATAACGGAAGTTCATTTACCTCAATTGTCTTAAGCGGCGATATAACCTCTTTAAATCAAATTGACTGTGTAAGCTCAACTACATGTATGGCAGTGGGAACAGATTCAACTTCAGTGGGAGATATTATAGATTTTTATCTCAATTCATCGGGGGTTTTTAATACGAGCGTGGATTCAGTTACTTCAACCACCTCTTTTAATTCAATATCATGTCCTTTAACTGCCAACTGTTATGCAATAGGCAGTGACTCATCTACTCCGATTGTGGTTTCAGTTGCAGTTGATACTTCCAATAATACGGTATCTTCAACTCCGGTTGCCATAAATGATTCGAATCTGAGCTCTCTAAGTTCAATATCGTGTACCTCTGTTTCAGACTGCTATATGACCGGTAAAGACTCCGTAACTTCAATCCCGGTTATATTAAATGATTCAAATCTGTCTTCTTCGTCGTCTTCGTTTAATAAAGCTACCATTCCTACCGATTCGTCTTCAGTTTCTGATATATTTTGTATCATAAGTTCATGTTATGTTACCGGAACAAATACCGCCAATATGGGATTTGTCATATCTTCTGATGGTTCAAATACATTTTCTGATGTAACGATTCCCTCGGGAGTTACCATGTCCGTTAATTCCCTCGATCTTTCATTAAAATCTACTTCAACTGACTTTTCACAGGTATCCTTATCGACTGATGCCAATTCGGAGCCTACTATAAGCTATATGGGGGCGGACTCTTTAACCTACTGTACAATGAACCCAAATGACATCTCACAGGGATTTATTAAAGGTATATCATGTCCTTTGAATCAGCCTACAACCGAACCGGTTAAAGGAACCGAGCTTTCGTACTCAGAATCGGTATATAACCTAACCGATCAGCTCATTTATTCGGCCGATCAGTTGGGTAATGTCACAGGCTATACCTATGACGCTTTCTCCGATATTAAAACTTTAACCAATCCCAACGGAGATACCACTACATATTGTTACTACTACGAAATAACCACTTGGGGTAATTCGGGGTGTTCCATTGTACCCATACCAAATGGGACATCCGGAACCTACAATGAATTAGCCGCAGAAGTTCTGCCGGCGTCTTCAGCAGATCCTAACGGTCAATTCACCTATTACGCCTATAATCCGGGGGGATCACAACAAAGTGTCACAACCGAAGCATCTAGAGCTACTTATTCATATGATACCAATATGAATAAGACCGGTGTAACTTATTCAAATATTGCCCCGGGCTATAGCGTCAGTTCAAATGTTAACTATTACTACTATTTAGATTCAGCTCTTGAGGCCACCGTTGATTCAACCGGAACCACCATATTCTATTACGATACAGGCGGCAATGAACTTTCACAGTGTTTTACTCCGGCAGGTTCAATTTCTGATACCTGCAATATCCCCTCTAATTTAACGGGAGATCTAACTTCTCCTTACTGCAGTAATAACTGCGCTACCAATCTTTCCGGTTACACTATGAGCTATAGCTACTATCCTGATTCAAATATTAATCAGATTACCTATCCCGTATATTCAAATGTAACCCAAGTCGTTAATCCCACCGCCATATACACCTACAATAACTTAGCTCAGATGGCAACCGTATCTGACGGAACCAATACGACTTATTTTGGCTATGATCCTTCAGGCAACCTTATATCTCAGACCAATGAATCAAATTCAGTTACATTCGGACAAGAGTTAAGTTACGGACTTTCAAACAGCCTTATTGATCAAAGCTATCTGTTCAACGGAAAAGAGTCCTCGGGAGTAACATTTACTGCCCCCACCGGTGCAACTACTACCAGTGCCCCTACTGCCGGTGCAACTACTTCCCCAAAATCAACTTATATTAAAAGCTCTTCGTCTTTAAATTCATCTGAAATTACAAATATGCCAAACTTTAATAAATCAGATACGGTAAGCCCATTTTCCCAAATTCAGCCCAATAATTCTAAAACAATAACCGGTACAACCACAAAGACCAATTCGTCTTTAATTTCACCTTCAAATACTTCACCTAACTCAAATATCAATTCATTTAACTGTAGTTCAAATAATCAAGTTATCGCTAACTTTGATACCGGCTATATAAACGGAACAAGAGACAATAATTCCAATTTACTTAAAGAAAGTATGTCATTTGGCTACTGTAACGGGGGTCAGTTAACACCTAATTACTACTATAACTACGACCCTACAAATAGACTTACTTATTTTAATCAAAGCCCCCAGAATACCTCTACAAACAGCTACTGTTATGATAGTGTGGGAAATATCACCTATAACAATTACTTAAACCCCACAGTGAATTCAATAAATCAGGCAGGAGAACTTACCACCAGCTATAATCCCGGCACCAATAACGGTATCTGTAATTCACTTACAGAAGGAACCGTAAACACAAACTATACCTATAATTCAATAGGGGACAGAACAAATCTCAATGACGGCACTTATAACTTTAATTACGGATATAACGGGGTAGGAGAACTTACAAGCTTCTCTTTTCTTTCAACCAATAACTTCTATTACTCCTATAGTCATCTTTTAATATCGGGGACAAATACATCAACTAATGCCACCCAGCAGTTAACTTATCTTGAAAATAGTTCAAATATAGCCTTTGATTCAATTTATGACTACATATACGGTCCAACAGGTATACCCATTGAACAAATTAATGTAACAGAACCCTATTTTGCCAATACTTCTTCAAATTCGGGGGCAAATGACAATCCCAACTATATGTATTACTCGCCCGTATCTACAATGACTGGATTTGTAATTTCAAATACTTTAGGAAATGTGGATAATGCCTATTACTATAATCCCTACGGAGAACTTCAGTTTGGAACAGTAGGATCTTCATTTGGTTATGAAGGCCAATACATAGGAGATCAGAACCAATACAGCACTACTTCTAATCCGCTGTATTCAGGACTGGTATACATGAAAAACAGATACTATGATCCGGCTACCGGTGTATTTGTATCACAGGACCCCCTAATTAATCAGACTAATCAGGCATATGTATATTCAAATGATAATCCG
>DAIDJA010000003.1:0-2969 GCA_027451605.1 Acidimicrobiales bacterium | reverse complement strand
GGTCAGTTAACACCTAATTACTACTATAACTACGACCCTACAAATAGACTTACTTATTTTAATCAAAGCCCCCAGAATGTATATTCCGGAGCAAATCTGCCACCGATTCCGAAAATAACTTGCCACCGATTCCGGAGCAAATCTGCCACCTGTCTACCGTGGTTGAAAAGTGTCAGTTTCGGCTATGGTATCTTTCACCTCTTTTTAGTAATTTTAGTTGGTTTTTGTCTATATTTAATTAACGACGCTGATCATTTCGCATAGAAGGTCCCATTAACTCAATTCTGGTTGATTTGGCTAATATTCTGTCTAATATAGCGTCAGCTAATGTTGGATCACCGATAGCGTCATGCCATCTGTCAATCGGAAGTTGAGAAGCAAATATTGTGGATTTTTGAGCTCTGTCTTCAATTAATTCCAATATATTGCTTGCTTGTTCAGTATTTAAAGCTTTTATTAGGAAATCATCCAATATCAGTAAATCAACTTTTACTAAAGCATTCATTAAGCTAATCCATCTGCCGTCAACTCGAGAAACTGTCATTTCATCTGTCAGTTTTGTAAATCTATGGAATTTAACGCTGTAATTATGTCTAAGTGCTGCATTTGACAGAGCACAGGCCAAATATGTCTTACCGAGCCCTGTGGGTCCGGTAATAATAAGATTTTGGAAGCTTTTAATCCAATTTGATTCTGCTAATGTAAGAATCTGGGCTTTGTTTAACTGCCTAGTGGAAGAAAAGTCTATGTCTTCTACGCTGGCGGGCATCTTTAACTGAGCCGACTTAATATTCCTTTCCATTCTATTTGACTGACGCGTTACAATCTCTTGATCTACCAGCATTGATATCCTGTCTTCAAAAGACAAAGAGCCGTAGTTGGGATCTTCAATTTGATGTTTAAGCCCGTCAGCCATAGCCGGCATTCTTAACAGCTTTAGGTTTTCAATTGTGTTATTTATCAGCATTTGTTATTAATTTCTCCTTTTTGTCTAATATTATTTACTTGAAATACTCGTTCCCTCTGATATTTTGATGCATACCCAAAGATTTATCTTCCAAGGAATTGTCATCAAGAGGGATCTTATCAAGTTCTTTTTTCAGTATTGAATTAACTGATTTGTAGCTGCAGGCATTAACTGATAGGGCTCTGCGGCATGCATTATCCAATCGAGATGTACCATAGCGTCTGCTTAGAGATATTATTCCCATTGCCGATCTGTAACCTAATTCAGGGTGGGGTTTACTTTCAATCAAAGAGGATATGAGCTCACCGGTATATTTACCCTGCTCTTTTGCCCAGTTTATGATACGTGACGGAGTCCATCTTAAGTGTTCTCTGTGCGATACCGGCATATGGCACTCCTGTGTGCTATATCCAAATGACCTGACCCTTATATGTGAGGCTACTCTTTTATTTAAATAAAATATTTCAACTGTATCTTTACTTATTCTAAGATCCACGACTTTAGAGACCAATCCGTGAGGTACTTAAGTAATAATGCTTATCTGACCTTATTTCAACATGGTAATCAATTGAGACCTTGGCTTTTTTGAAGTAGGCAAACTCATATTTGGTATTTGGCAGTTTATTTAAGGCGGGGCTATCTATTTCGTCAAATATCGATGATCTGCTACCTGGCATTTTCTGAAAAGGTTTGTTATTTATTGACCCAATAACTTTTTCAAGGAATTTATTTAATTCATACAAAGAAGTGAATCTTTCATTCCTGAATCTACCCAAGATCTCTCTTTGAACTTGTAGTACGGCTGATTCAACTATCTCACGTTCTGTGTAGCATTGGGCTCTCATGGTGTTGCTCTTACTTGGAACGGGAGTTATTGGTCATCACCGGTGACAATTGATCCGAATTACAAGCTAACATCTGTATCATGTCCATCGGCAACTTTTTGTGCTGCGGTAGACTACAACGGTCATTTCACTATATGGAATGGGAATTTATGGTCGACATCCAAGTACGTTAAACCGATTAATTTTCTAGGCTCTATGCCTTTTAGTTTTCTAGTCTCTGTTTCTTGTCCATCGGCAATTTTCTGTGTTACGGTTTCCAGTAATGAGGGCTATGCGAGTATATGGAATGGGACTGTCTGGTCCACGCCAGACAATATTGATCCAAATAGTAGTCTTTCTAGTGTCTCTTGTCCATCGGTAATATTCTGCATCGCAGTGGACGAAAGCGGTGATGCTCTAACTTGGAATGGGACTATGTGGTCTACTCCCAAGACCATAGAACCGAGAGCTCAACTTAGTTCTGTTTCTTGTCCATCGGCAACTTTTTGTGTAGCGGTAGACTACACCGGTCATGTTCTTACCTGGAATGGGAGTTCATGGTCTAAACCTAAGTATATTGCGACATTTGATCTCTCATCGATCTCTTGTTCATCTAAAATATTCTGCGTTGCGATAGATTTCAGTTACGCAGTAGTTGGTCGCAAAAACCCGTGCGTAAGTATGTGTTTTTAAATTTGTTATAACGACAAATTATTCAAAAACAAAAGATCAATTTCTCAGTGTGCGAGAGTTACTGGAATATTCATGAATATATGGGTACCTTATCTCCCGAGAAATCAACAAACATCTTTTCTCGAAGCTTTATGGTTAAAGCGCATTACCGTGTCTAAGGTTGCCTTATAATCTCTGTAATATTGGCAAAACTGTGAATATCTGTAACCATTTGGATATATATTTATATATTCATCCCACAAAATAGTTAAAGTAACGTTTGGTTTTTTCAACTCCATGTGGATATACTCATAATCGGGCTTTTCTTTTGCGGGTATTCTGGGATTTACGGTACCGTTTAGCTTGATTTGTAATTCATCGTCACCAAATGACAGGATATCTTCATAAGTTAAGCCCGCATCTTTCAATTTCGATAAATATTCAGATACAGTTGGTCTTGAAACTCCAAGAGCATTGGAAATTTCACGAATTGACAAACGCTGAAT
>DAIDJA010000002.1 GCA_027451605.1 Acidimicrobiales bacterium | reverse complement strand
ATATGGCCAGAAGAAGCGTTTTTATATGTGATTGTTTCAAGGAACTTTAACCAAGTTTAGTAAATACGTCAACGCATAAAAACACTCGACCGATACTCGTTGTTTAGATGCTTTAAATGTTGCTCAAATTTATCGATTAAGCGTTTTATTTGGAAATGAATTATAAATATTGGCTAAAATTTACTATGTATTTTGAATATGGCCCCATTGGTCAAAGTGATTTCTAAATTATGCACTAAATTGCGTAATTACTCAGGAGGAATAAATGACTTCAGTAATTGATCCAAAATCGGAAACGGTTGAAACAAAGCAAATGAGCCTTTTGGAACAGCTTCATCCCGACTTAAAAGATGCCACCGTTGATGAAGTTAACAAGGCGGTAGCAACATCCAGAGAGTGTTTTTCGAAATGGTCCAAACTAACGATCAGAGAACGGGTTTTATATTTGCGCAAAGTGCGTAAAGAAATTGCCAATTCTATAGACGAGATTGTGGATGTAATAGTGGCTGATACCGGCAAAATTCCAGTCGAAGCTCTTGTTAATGAAATTTTGGTGACCCTTGAATTAATAAAGTGGTACGAAAATAATGTCGACAGAATTTTAGGAAATCAGCGGGTATCTACCGGCTTACTTATGGCTCATAAGCGCGGAGAGATTCGTTATCAACCTTTAGGTGTGGTTGGAATAATTTCACCTTGGAACTATCCGCTAACACTTTCGATGGGTCCGATTATGGCCGCCCTTTTTGCGGGAAATACAGTAGTGGTAAAGCCTTCTGAAGTTACGCCTCATGTAGGCATAAAAGTCGGTGAAATATTTAAGAGGGTGGGACAGAAATACGGCGAGTTTGAAAATTTGGTCCAAGTGGTTGTCGGATCTGGTTTCGTTGGTGAATATTTGGTCCGCTCGGGCGTCGACAAAGTTGCATTTACGGGTTCAGTTAAGACAGGCAAGCATGTAATGGCCGTTGCTTCCGAAACCTTAACTCCTGTAGTTCTCGAACTTGGTGGTAAAGACCCGATGGTGGTATTGGAAGACGCAAATATTGACAGAGCTGCTCGCGGAGCAGTCTGGGGAGCATTTACTAATTCCGGTCAGACCTGTATGGCAGTTGAGAGGGTATATGTTCATGAAAAGATTTTTGATAAATTCGTGGAAAAGGTGGTGGATCTGACCTCAAAACTTCGTCAAGGAGAAGGCTCCGGCATGGATCTGGGTGCAATGACATGGCAACGTCAAACCGACATAGTTAAACGTCACCTAAAAGATGCTGTCGACAGAGGAGCTAAGGTTTTGGTCGGCGGAGAAGATGTAATAGTAAACTCTCGAGCGTCAATTTCTCCGGCCGTGTTAGTTGACGTCGATCATACGATGGATATTATGACCCAGGAAACGTTCGGACCCGTTTTGCCCATCATGAAGTTTAAAGATGATGAAGAAGGTCTTAAATTAGCCAATGATTCGGTTTATGGTCTAAATTCGTCGGTTTGGTCGAAGAACAGCACCAGGATTGAATATTTTGTCAGAAACATGCAGGCAGGAAATGTTTGCGTAAATGACACGATGGTATCATATGCAATTTCAGCTCTTCCGTTCGGCGGAGTGAGGGAATCCGGTATTGGCAGAACTCACGGAGAGGAGGGTCTGCGAGAAATGTCACAGATTAAGTCGGTTGCTTATGACAGATTTAATTTAAAGACCGAGATACAGTGGATGCCGATCGCTTCATGGTTGGAACCTATGGCCAAAAAACTAATTAAATTTAGAAATCGATAACCGTAAACATTTATCAGTTTTATTCCGGAGGTTTTGTCTAAAGAACAGTTGCCACTGTTCTTAAAGCCCGGTGGTTATTTCTAAAAGCTATCGTAGCAATTGTTTTCTATTGAAACGCTAGTATTTTGAACTATCCTATTACCTTTAACTTAGTTGATTATTTTAATTATCAAAAAAAAGTTAATGTGCGGGCTATTACCCCCGCACATTAACGTTGTTTGTAATTTATTGGTTTAATTGACCACTTCAATATCGAGTTTGCAAGTCGAACATATTCCTTAATGGAAGCGTTAGGTTGAAACTAATTTTGAATTGGGTCGATGTAATTAAGTCCGTTTAGTTATGTTTTTCAAAATACTGGTTAAAGATCTGCTTAACCTGCTTTTTAAATTCCGGTAACTGCGCCTGTGCCTTACCACCTTTTATAGCTTTCTTTAGCAGGACTTTGGCATGACGCTGAGCAAATTCTTTTTCAAGAAGATCCAGTGAACCTTTAGGATTAACGCCGTAAGTTACAAACACTATCACCGGCTTATTACCAAAGGTGTCAATTGATCTGAGCCAGCGCAATGTAGGTTTGGCGGGCTTTACGTTTGCCAAAACCATGCCTTCAATCCATGTTCCAAGCACAATGATATCAGAGGCTACCACGTCGTTGTAATTTACCTTAGTTATCGGTGTAACAACGGTGGAATATAGGTCTTGAGACAAATCTGACAGTAGATTTGTAGCAACATCACGTGTGTTTCCTGATCTGGTATCGTAGATAACAAGCACGTTCGTCTTTGTTTTGCCGGAAGTTTTGTCACCCTCTCTTGGTCTTACATGTTCGAGTACAGATACCGCGGCATGCTTTCCGTGTGCCATTGCTTCAACTACCGTGGAAGGACCAATAAGTGCATCACCGACTACCCAAACATTGTCAGCTACGGGGAGTCCTGCCTTAAGTCTCGCATTTTCACGCGCAATGCTTAGTTTTCCGACAGATTGCCCCCTTGCCCATTCTACGGAAGGTACTGCCGTAATCCCGCTTGCTTGCCAGACTCGGTCAATCATATCCGGTGTCTTTTTTCTGTAGGGAAGCATTGTAAAGGTATCGGTAAGTTGCTTGTCCAGCCTAAATCCCATTGCCATAACCACCAAGTCAACCTTTAGATCAATTGCATTTTCTTTTATGACGGTAGGTAATTTTGTAGCAACTTCTTGACGAGTAAGTGAAAGTTTAGCTGAAGTTACATATTTTTCTCCAACGAAAGAAGATACCGTGGTATTGAATCTGATATCGACACCCTCATCTCTGGCTTCTACTAGTTCGTCCGGTCTGACCGGGGCAAACTGCTGACTCATCCAATCAACACAGGTGGCATTGGCTCCCAGTCTGCGAGATATTCTGGCAACATCCATCGCAGTATTACCGGCTCCCAGCACCAAGATCATTGGCTTTGAACTCTCAGACTTGCTTTGGTTTCCGCTGCGCTTAAAAATTTCGGGGTATAGGTCCTCGATAGTCTTTTTTTCGCGAAGTAGATTGTCTGCTTTTTCTAAGAATGCGACGGCATCCACGATTCCTTCCAGATCTGATCCGGGTACGGGAAGTTTAAGCGGAGCCTGGGCACCTACAGCCATTATAATTGCGTCAAATTTGTTCTTTAGTTCGCTAATCTGAGCTGTTTGAATCTCTTTACCGAACTCAAATTTAACTCCTGCGGCTTTCAAATTCTCCCAAACTCTTTGACTTACGTTCTGAGGGAGGGTAAATTCCGGAATGGCTGTTCGCATTAGACCACCGGGTTCGCTATTTTTCTCAAAGACTGTTACTGTAGCTCCGTTGGCAACAAGTTCGCTGGCCGCAGACGCACCCGCAGGACCTGCGCCGATTATGGCTACTTCCAATCCCTTGCCCTTATCCGACTTAGTAGCTATCGGAGCGACGTTTGAATTTTCCGTAATAAATCTCTCTAGGGCTCCGATTGCCACCGGCTCATGTCCGGCCAATGACCAGGTGCACGATCCTTCACACTGTAGCGCCTGATCACATACTCTCGAACATACATCGGGCAATACGGTAGTATTGGACAGAATTTCCTGCGCCTGGTCCAAATTACCGTCCCTGATTGCGGCAATGAATCCGGGGATATTGTTGTGAGTCGGGCATCCTCTCACACAGGTTGGATCCGGACAGTTAAGGCACCTGGAAGCCTCCGCAAGTGCATCAGTCCAGTTTGTAATGCCTCTTCTGGTTTCGGATCTGTCCAACAGCAGGTCTTTGGGATGATGAATGCTAAGTTGAACCCTTGTTTTACTGAGGTCTTCGGACTCAATTTTTATGGCCGAAAACGGACAGGTTCTGGTGCACTGCATGCATCCGACACAAAGTTCGTTGTTTATAGTTATTGTCCATGAAAAGTTGTCCATCTCTATTGCTTGAGTTGGGCATCTTACAAGGCACTCTTCACACCCGGCGCACCTGTCCGAAAAGACAGTTACATTTGGGAAGCTTTGTGTATTTGAATTTGTTTTAGGGTCATTGGTAATTGTCATTTTAATAGGGTCTCCTTCTTATCTAGTTGGCAGCGTGCATGATGAAGTACAGTACAGAAGCTCCGACACCACATGCCAAAATAATGGCAAAACTCGAAATTCTAAGTGCTGCGGAACTTCTAGACACCGGCTTTAGGTCGCGGTTAAAGATTTTGTTCATTGCCCAAAGAGAGGCCAATGTTCCGATTCCTATAACTGCAATTTGAACTGCTACGATTTGCGGAACTCCCAAAATCGCCTTTGTATAAAATGATGACTTGGCCGATCCGTGTCCGAACCATGCACCTACTGCCGGAATTAGGGAAAGTACGTGCTGGAAGAATTTCGGCAACTGCCTAGCAAGGTAGTCCGCACCGACAACTGGAATAAGTCCGTAGCTGATAGGCAGTAAAAATGCAAGAGCTTTAGGATGCTTGGATAGAAGCGATTTTTGCGGAGTTGCTAAAACAGGCTGTGATTCTTTGTAGGAATCCAGGTTTTTTTTGCCGAATGCAAATCCGGCAGCCAAGATTAATGCGCCGGTAATTAAGGCCACTATAACAATTACGCCTACATAGTCGATTGGATTCGGGTAGTGAATTCCTGTTTTATTTGTCAGCCAGTTATCAAGGCTTGCAAAAACGTTGGTAGCGTTAACCTGCTGGTATATTACCAAACCCCACAGAAGAAGAACCGACAGCGCGATATCGGCTCTGCGCCTCTTAGGGGCTATAACAGAAGTAAGCGGAGGCTGAAGAAATAGCCCAACATTGTCCGAAGGACAGGCTTTGTAGCATTCACTGCATAATCCGCAGCTTAGGTTTGAATCTGCGCTACCGGGCCAGGTATACCAAGGGCAACCAAATCCTTCTTCCGAGCCTCTCATACAGTCTTTTGTTTTACAGTCCATGCAGACGTCTCGATCCTTTGTTCTAAAACCTGCGACCGAACCCATGGCTCCTACCGATCCGATTAATGCCGATAAAGGACATATGTATCGGCAAAATGTTCTTCTTTCGAAAACCAAGAAAAATGCGACCGCTGCGGTTACGATGCCGATTACCATGTATGAAGTTTCCCATGGTGAACCGGGACCGGCTATATTAAAAAACTCCTCGATCCAGGTGAGAATCAGAAACGACACAACTGACAGGAGAAATCCCCACCGAGCTAACGGTTCAGGGAATTTTTTACCGAGTCCGAGGGTTTTCTGAGTCCTCTGCCAAAATGTACGTCGTTGAAGCCACTCGGCAAAGCCTCCGAACGGGCACATCGAACACCATGCTCTTCCGATGACGGCCATCATTACGAAGACTAAACAGAACCAAAGAAACCACGTAATGGTGGTGCCGAAGTTTAACATTGGATCTGCCGTTCCGGCTATACCTAAGACAATAACTACCCAAAATACGATTTGGTTTGGTAAAATCAGTAGAAATTGCAGACGCCTGTCTTTTAAGATAGCAGCCACGCGCTTATTTTTGCTGACCTCCCATTTTTTGGGAGGATCTGTAGATTCAAAACGCTCATGAATATTGTCTTTATTCTTTGGTCTTAAATGTACAGCTTGTTTTATTGGATCGTAATGCTCAAATGAATCCGCATTCCGATCAGCTTCAGTTATTTTTTTATCTTCTGCTATCGTCATTGACGCTCCTTTTAGGGTAAATTAGTATCAACGTTTAGTATTTTACTATATACGTTTATAAGTTTACTATACATTAACTACTAGTTTATACCATTTCTCACTATATGTCAAGTGGTAAACTATAATTAATCTTATGAATTTAACACTTTCAAAACGAGGGGACTATGTAGTTCGGTCAGCGCTGTCTTTAGCACGAGCCTACCAGGATGGATCGCAACGCAAAATCAGGGAAGTCGTAGCAGAGATGGGTGTGCCTCAAACTTATGCTTCCCAGATCTTAAATGATCTTGTAAAAACCGGTATTGCAGAATCAAAGTCCGGTAAAGAGGGAGGCTATAAACTTACAAAAGCTCCGGACCAGATTAGAATGCTCGATATCGTCGAAGCCGGAGAGGGAGCCTTAAGGAGTGATAAATGCTCACTGGGTGACGGACCCTGCAGATGGGACTCTGTATGTCCTTTACACGAAATATGGTACTCCGCAACCAGTGCTATTCGTAAAGTGCTTCAAGAGATGACGCTTCAGGACTTATTGGATAAAGATTTGATGCTGGAATCCGGGAATTTTACCGTGCCGGAGTCGACTCACCGTAAATCAAAGCGTAATATAACAGTGTCAGACTGGATTCAAATAGAGACCGCTGTAGATAAAGTGACAGTCTTCGTCAGATCGGAATCGGATATGACAACCGTATTTATGCAGTGCCTTAATGATATCGATTCATTGAGGTTAAGTCTCGATGGACTGTTGCCCAGCTGGAGCGCCAGTAAATTAGATACCGTTGTCAAACCGGCAACAAATGACGCCATAAACGGAATCTTTAAGTTTGATAAGTCTCATTCGGAAAAACCGGGAACAACTTACTACAGCATTTCTTTTGAAGCCGCAACTGTATCAAATCTGAACATCCACTCCGATCTGATCGGTAAAGTCGTGATGATAGATGAAGATAGATCAGAATTTCATCTGAAGGGGTCAATTCGAATATCCGAACACAACGTTTCGGCAAAAGAAGATGTTGAGACAAAACTCGCCACCGCATTTATAAGAACTGTATTGAGAAAACTGGCTGATATGATCGAGTAATACCTGAAAACAGGCAGTTTCCGATCCACTCTGATACAAACACCTTCGTTAAAGCCAATTTTTAATCGGCAATTAATACTCGAAGCAGTCACCTTGGCATATATTTTAATTTGGCCTCTCCTGTTATCATATGCTAACAAATATACTTTGATTAAATTACTATAAGTAGGATTTGGGACTTGACAAAATTAAAATAACTATTATACTTTACATTAGAGAATGTAACGTTCTTTATGTTATTACCAATTTTGAATGCCAACAGGAGGCCCTATGACAAATACCGCAATTAACCTTGAGTATATTGAACGCGCAAAAAGAGGCGAGTTCGATCTGGGTTGGTTAAGAGATAGTAAAAGCGAGTGGGGGACCAAGCCTACTATTAGTAAGATAGGTTTGACTCTAAGAGATATCTCATACGGAACTTACGGAGATGTACCGGATAATCCAAAACGACGCACAATGGCGCCTAGGGGGTCTGATATCGATCCCGACGTGCCTGATATGGGATATACCGTCAATACCAAGATGGAAGTATGGTCGGACAATGTACTCGATCTCTATGAAGAAGCGGTAAGTCGCCAATGGAGTGCAACAAGAGACATACCATGGAGCCAGCTGCCGGAACTACCGAGTGATATCGAACATTCAATATGTCAGTTGGCAACTTTACTTTCCGAAGTGGAGATGGTAGCTGCAGATTTCCCCGCAAAGTGGCTATGGCGTATCAATCATGATTTTGTTGAGGCAAAAATGTTCTTATGCACACAGGTTATGGATGAAGCCAGACATACCGAAGTTTTTCGGAAAAGAGCACTCGCAAACGGCGGTGGTCTTGGAAAAGCCAAGGCTGTAGTCGAACAGTTTCTAAAACTTATTTTAGATGCTCAGAGCTACGATGAAGGATCTGCATTAATGCACTTGCTTGGCGAGGGAATCGTTCTGTCAATTTTTCGCGCCGGTGAATTTCTGTCTCCGTCCGACGTTGAAAAGAGGATTTTCAGGCTTTGTATGCAGGATGAAGCCCGACATGTGGCATATGGCACCATGCATCTAAAATATCGTCTGGACAGAGACCCTTCGATAGCTGAAGATTTTCATGCCTTTTTGGATAGGGGCGAAGAGTTAATGACCGTACTATTTACCACTCCCGAAGTTGTAGAACCTATGGCGATATTGGCTGCCGGGGGAGTTAAGCAGGCCGAAGAGATTGGGGTATTTGCGGCAGATATTTTACGACAGAGGATAGTTGAAGAATATCTTGCACGGTGTGACAAAGCCGGACTTCCCCGAAGGAAAAGAATTAATCTTCCCTCGGAGATGCTCACCGGAATTGAAGGCACAAACTAAAGGAGAGTTGAGATGACTACAATTGAAATTGAATACAAGTTTCCGTCCTCAGAATTTTTTGGAGAGTTAACTCGAGTTGCGAACCAGTCAATGGCGGACAAAACTCTTGGTTTTGCCATTTTAAAACTCGGAATAGAGGTGATCTCTCCGAAGTCAGTAAAGCGTTACGTAATCGAATTTGATGGTTATGAAATCAATTTTCTCGGAGAAGTTGCAGAATTTGATCTCGCTTCAGTAGAGGCATATGTGACTGGACAGCAGTCATCATACATGGATATGTTTAAAGATATTCAAGAAAATTCTATGGCAACCGGTCCTCAAACATTTAATGCTTTGACTATGGCGGGATTCCCCTTGAACGTCCAGGGTGCTGATCAGGTTGCAACCGACAAAGTCTTTAGATTTGCCGAATCCATCCAAAATTATTTGGATTCCGCCCATCTTTTGGGAACCATTGGTGAAATGTAGAATTTTGAAAGGAAGCTATGGCACTTGTAATTAACGGTTCATGTATAGGATGTGGGGCATGCGAATCAGCTTGCCCTCAACTTGCAATTCATCAAAGTGACAACTTTATAATCGGATATATAGTCGATCCCGTTATGTGTAATGATTGTCAGCGGTGCATTCAGATTTGTCCGATTGATGCAATAGAAACCGATAAGAATTGGGCAGTCTGTTACGGTAAAGGCTGTCCCTTAAGTTCTAAACATTATGAAGATTGGTCATGTTCACAATATAATCAGCGGTGTAAAAGTTGCAACGGATCTTTATGGATGGCCCCGGGCACTGACACCTATTACTGTCCGGTATGTGATTCAGGAAACGGTCATAGCGCAAAATGTCCTAAAATAAATCAGGCAAAGCGGCTCTTGCATCAATAAAACTACTATTTGTCTTTAATCAGACAATAATCTGCTTCTATCTGTTTGGATAGAGAGAATTGGATTAAATAAACGACTGTTGCAGAAGGTATTGAATGCTATCGTAGTTATAGATTATAAAGAGTAATGTTTGCCACTTGACATATCTCCGCTTGGAAAATTAAAAAATATTTAATTTGGACAACTATTTATCTTCTTTTTTCATGCGTTATTTTTAACAGTATTCTGTTAACCGGAGTTGCACATTCAGTCCCTAGGCGGGGACACGGGGATTACGGGACTTCAGTTTTTAATTTTGGATGGCTGCTATTTGCAATCAGCCATCGCATAAATCCACTGTTTACCAATTACCAATTTGCGCTTCACGGCATAAATTTGATGACTACGCCTGCTTATTTTTTGCAGTCGATACTGGTTTCACCGGTAACCCTAATTTTTGGACCGGTTGCCGGGCTCAATGTAGCGATAATTTTAGGTCCGGTAGTTAGCGCCTTATCAGCGGCGATTGTTTATCACAAAATTACACATAGCGACCTATCTTTAATCTCCGGGTTTGTATTTGGTTTTAGTAGGCTACTGCTACAAGAGTCCACACGAGGTCATCTTCACGTCACTTGGCTGTTCGGAATTCCATTAGTTTTTTATCTTTTGGTTGATTTATTCCGAGTCGATTGGCCACTTTAGAGCCGGAATATGGTTGGGGTTGGTATTAACATTGCAATTTTATGCCGGTGTTGAAATGCTGGCAATATCATTATTCTTGATTGCGACTCTCGGTTTTATGGCTATAGTTTTCAACTTCAGGAATACAGTAAGTAAATTGCCGAATGTAGTAAAGACCTTGATTTTATCCGGTGCTATAAGTTTGTTTCTTTGTTCGTACCCACTTTACTGGTTTATATATGGGAGTCAGCATACAATCGCAACTATGCCCAATAACAGAGAGGTGAATTTCGCAAGTCTGTTTTTTCCATACAGGTATGGATTTCAGCCGTTTTCAAGCCATTTTAGGGCAGTGTCCATTTCTTTTGTTGCGGTTGTACTTGTTTTAATCGGTATTAATAGGATTTTTAAAAACACAATCGGGCGATATAGCTTCTGTATAGCTCTAGTATCACTGATTTCTACTATGGGACTTAATGTAAATTTAACTCCGTTTATTAAGTTATTTCCGAATTTCGTAAATTATTTACTACAAAAAACTCCGTTAATTTCAACTGCCTATTTCATTCGATTTATACATATAACTACATTTTTTCTCGGACTTTGCGTTATTTTATGTTTAAAAGATCTTTCCAAGAAGATAAAAGTCATCGTTTCTATTCTGATTATGTTAAATGCACTTTGGCTTGGCACACCAAATTTTGGAAATCAAATAGTCCTCAATTCAAATCCGGTACTGAGTACGCATTACATTCGTCCCGGTTCGATAGTGTGGGTTTATCCTCAACCCTCCATTCTTAACGGTAATCCTTTAACCTACGACGCTCAAAGTAATTATGATTATAGGCTTATAGGGGGTTATGGTTTTATTCCGATTCGCAATAAAACAAGCTTCTATCAACCACCATCACCCTTAGGGGTTTATATTTTGCTTCAGCAAGTTACGCATTTTAAGAATAGTCCCACCAAACAGCAAATCCAAATTGTAGTTAATTACGTGAAGTCATCTAAGATTACTTATTTGGTTATATATGATCTGAATGAACACAGACAGCTATACGAACTTTTGACTTTAATTTTTGGAACGGCTAAGGTAGTAGGAAATAACGCGGTTTGGTATTTTCCGCAGTATAAAAACTACCATTAAAGGTAGTTTTGTAATAAACGAGTCGATTGGAATATATAAAGATAAACACATTCATTTATCCGCAGGTTAATGTTCCGGGCAACAGAATTTATAGCTGAATCTACTGGATACGTATAAGTTTGTGGCTACCTATCGGATAGACCCTTTTGTTTATAGTTCTGGCTTTGTTAATTATTAAATATTTGGTATTCGTTAAATTTAAAGGCGGTGTGGATCAATGGCAGTTAGAAGTTTTTGGGGATGGGGAAATGAAGGTGAAGCTTTAAAATCTCGGGAAATAAATTATTTTGCGAGGCTTTTGGGAAACTTTATTCCCTCAGGAGAATCACTAAAATTGCCTCCCAGAAAAGAAGACTTAAAATTTCCCAAACCAAGATTCAACCCGCCGAAATCGTTTTCGGTCCAGGTGGACTATTCTTCGCTTGAACGAGCAAGACACTGCTATGGTCGATCATTTAAAGATGTTTTCAGAGGCCTAAATAATGATTTCACTGATCCGCCTGATGCGGTGATATTTCCCAAAACTAAACAAGAAGTTATAGATACTCTTGATTATTGCCAAAAGAAGAATTTTGCTGTCAATTGTTACGGCGGGGGATCTTCCGTAGTCGGTGGGGTAGAAATCGATCATGACCTGCTGAGCAACTATTCGGGTTGGATATCTATGGATATGACTCATATGAATAATCTCGTTAGTCTTGATAAATTTTCAAGGTCTGCAAATTTTCAAGGCGGAATTCTTGGACCCGCCCTTGAGAAAAAACTTAAAAGGCATAATTTAACGTTACGACACTTTCCGCAAAGCTTTGAATTCTCGTCTTTGGGTGGTTGGATAGCTACTCGCGCGGGTGGTCATTTTGCTACAGGTCCTACTCATATTGATGATCTCTTGGAGGCGCTGGAGGTGGTGACACCAATTGGAACAACAGTAACGCGACGCTTACCGGCTTCAGGTGCAGCTACAGATGAAAACAGACTTTGGCTGGGTTCTGAAGGAATATTGGGTATTATTACTTCAGCATGGGTTAAAGTACAACCTCGCCCAACCTTTGTGGCTAAAGCTGATATTGCCTTCGATGACTTTAAGCAGGGAATTGCCTGCCTTAAAGAAATTGCGCAGTCGGGTCTCAATCCGACAAACTGTAGGCTTTTGGATCCGGTCGAGGCTTTTATCAACCGGGTAAGTGCATCAAATAAAGCTATTCTTCTACTCGGATTTGAGTCTTATGATCATGAAATAAACTTCTTATTTGACAGGGGAAAAGAAATTTGTCGTTCTTATTCCGGGGAATTAATCTCAGAATCGTTAATAACAAAAGATCAGATAAATTCTCCTGTCATTAGCGACAGTGCCGCAGAATCGTGGAAGGCTTCCTTTATAAAAGCTCCATATGTGCGCGACGCCTTGATTCGTATTGGACTTATAGTTGAGACATTTGAAACTGCGGTTACTTGGGACGGATTTGACAAGCTTTACTTTAATGTCATTGATCAAATTAACAGAGAGATAAAAAAACATCTAAACGGGAACGGATGGGTTACATGTAGAATTACTCATGCTTATCCAAATGGTTTGGCGCCTTATTTTTCGGTAATTGCTTCCGGTAGAAGTGGAAGTCAGATATCACAGTGGAATGAAATTAAAAGGATTGCTTCAGAAACGTTAAATAAATACAACGGAACGATTACCCATCACCACGCCGTCGGTAAAGATCATCGAGAAGGATATTATGGCGAGAAATCAGAAATTTACATTGGCTATTTAAAAAATGCCAAGAAATACTTTGATCCCGAGTCCATACTCAGTCCGGGTAACGTTCTTAAGTTACCATAGTGTCTTGTTTGATCGATATAAAATTGTTTGTTGGCCAAAGAAAGGGATTTATGAAAACAATAGTTGATTTGACGATGATAGGCGTATGCTGTTATTTTTTCTTTTTTGGGATCGGGTTTTTGGTAAAGCCTGACCTGGTATCTAATTTTGCTCTTAGTTATGTTTCGCCGGCTGGTAAAACCGAAGTACGCGCTTATTACGGTGCTTTATCCATAGGGATGTCAGGATTTTTCCTATATCTCTTACTTAGTCACAAACAGGAATATGGTCTTACCGGGATTTTATTTTTGGCTTCCGCGGTATTTTTAAGCAGAGTAGTCGGTACGATAATAGACAAAGGGTTCAATGAAAGCTATACTAAACTTGCCATACCGACTGAACTAGGATTTGTGATTTTCTTGGGGCTTGTCAGGATCTTTTCCTGAATCTTAAAAGAACTTAGCTGCCTGCACATTCGCCGATTCCAACGTCAGCTACGTAAGGCCCGGTTTCATCGAAGTCAATATAATAGTCGGGTTTGAGTTGAGGATCGGGCCACTCGTCGAAATGTTTAAGTTCGCTGGCAATTGATTTGGCGCCGCCGGATCTTTCGAGCCATTCCGCAAATGTTTCAAATGCTTCGCGGGTTTCTGCGAATTTTTTAACAATAACCACAGTTGCATCGCCTACCGCTTTTGCCGGAAGCCTTAGAGCTCGCTTGCCAAATTCGATTTGGGTCTGACCGACATGCCCACCGAGCAGAAGTTGGTATCCCGGTGCGGCCACATCGTGAGCACGTCGTTCTACTCCGTGAAAGCCAATGTCGGCAATGTGGTGTTGACCGCAAGAATTCGTACATCCGGAAATATTTATTCTAATCCCGCCTACGTCTCCAAGCCCGGCCTCTTCAAGTTTTTCGGATATATCCGATGCCAGCCCCCGGCTTTGAGTAACTGCCAGGTTGCACGTATCCGCTCCGGGGCACGATACGACATCACGTGCCATTTCTGCACCCGGACCTGCCATTTCAATTGTCTTAAGACGTTCATATATTTCAGGCAACATCGCCTCAGTCAGAGATCGAAAGGCAAGATTTTGTCTGTTGGTAGTTCTTACGTCGATATTAAAATCGCGGGCAATTGAAGCCAGTGAATAAAACTGTTCTGACGTTATGTCTCCTAATTTTACATTGGCTATGACAGATACGGTGCCTTTAGCTGATCCATAAATTACGTTGGTAGTTTTCCATCTGTCATACTCTGAATCGTTACGATTAAGTCTTAGGGTCACGGGTGTTCCCACTTCTGTAACCCTGTCAGAATTAACTTTTCCTGCGGGGCTGTCTCCCGTAAGTGCTACCAGTTCGGGCACCCCTCCCGGCCAGCTTGAAGATGCTATTAAAAGCTGCCGCTCTTTTAATATTCTTCTTCTGAGTTCGTCGATTCCAATATTGTCTATTACCCACTTAAGTCTTGCTCTGAGCTTATTGTCCCGATTCCCGTAGTGGTCAAAGGTTCTAAGAGTGGCTTCGATTGTCGCTATCAAGTTTTCGCGTTCGGTGAATTCTTCTAGAGCTTGGGCGGGATGTGGATTAGCACCCAGACCTCCCCCTATAAATACTCTAAAACCGGCTTCAATTTTGTTGTCTTGGGTGGTTCTGTTTACCGCAACGACTCCAACATCGTTGAACATAGCTTGTCCGCAGTCGGTTACACAGCCCGAAAAGTTGATCTTAAATTTCCGAGGAAGCCGTTGGGCATAAGGATGTCTTAAAAAATGGTCGAAAGTTGCTTGAGCCCACGGGCTGATGTCCAGCACTTCTTGAGGGCAAGCGCCGGCCAAATGGCATCCCATTACGTTTCTAACCGTATCGCCACAAGCTTCTCTTGTTGTCAGATTTACTGAGGCAAGGTCCTTAAGAAGGTCGACTACCTGTTCCAACTGAACAAAGTGAAACTGAATATTTTGTCTGGTGGTTATATGACCCCATCCCCGTGAATATTTTGTAGCTATATCTCCGAGTACCTCAAGTTGTTCGGGACTAACTGATCCATACGGCAGCTTAACCCGAACCATCTGATTGTGTCCGCCCTGCCTCTGACCGTAAATTCCGTTGTTCAGCCTAAATATCCTGAATGAGTCTTCATCAAGCCGACCATTGAGGTAGTCGTCGAGCAAAATCTCAAATTTTTTAATATCTTGATTTATTTGTTCATCAATTAATTTTGTGACCATATATCTATTATAGCAAATTATGACTAATTTAGTCATAATTTAAAAAAAGCGACATTTTTTCTTTTTATATAGGCTATAACTCGGAAAGTTATAAGTTAAAAAGCGGGCTTTTCAAATAGAATCTGGACATCGCTTACAAATTTTTCCAAAAAGCCGGCTCGGCAATAGTTTAAATAAAAGTCCCAATATCTGATAAATGTTGGATTCGACGAAACCAATCCCGAATGTTGAAGTTCCGAAATTTTCCTATCGTTTTGAGAGTGAAGGTTTTCCTGCCATCCTCTTAGCGTATTTGCATAATGTATTCCAATATCTTCCAGCTTCCTGATTGCCAAATTAGTATATTTTGAAGTAGTTTCCAAGATTGAAGATACTGACGGAAGGCATCCTCCAGGAAATACCACCGATTTAATAAAGTCTTTTCTTGTTTTGGCTCGTTCGTAAGTCTGATCATTATGAACTATTGCCTGTAACGCCATTTTTCCGCCCGGCTTCAAAAGGTCCGCACATTTTTGCAGAAACATTTTGTGTTCTGTCCAATCCAGGGCTTCAATCATTTCAACCGAGACTAATTTGTCAAATTTACCCGTCAGATCTCTGAAATCTTTGTCCAAAACTTTAACTTTATCCTGAAGATTGCAGTTTTTTACTTTCTGCTTAACATATAGTTCTTGTTGGCGACTTACCGTAGTTGTGGTGATGTTGCAGCCAATACTGTTAGCCGCATACATTGCCAATCCGCCCCAACCCGAACCGATTTCAAGGAGGTGATCGGTAGGCTTTAGTTCAAGCATATCTACGAGGTTTTGTATTTTATTTATTGAAGCGGCCTCCGGCGTATCGTTTGGTGATAAAAAAATACCGCAGGAATAGGACATGGTATTGTCCAGCATTAGTTCAAAAAACTCATTTGACAGATCGTAATGAAAATGAATCTGAGACCTGTCAACATGTTTATTCTGACGATGAACTAGATTTCTAAATTTATTTCCTACTACCGATGTTTTGGTCCTCAATATATTGAGAGTCCCGGTATATTTTCTCAATACTTTGGTTATAAGCTGCAAAAATTGCGTTAAGTCGTCGCATTCAAAATATCCATTAGCATATGCAACTCCAAGTCCGGTACTTTGATTAAGCAGTGTAAGTCCAAAAACTTCATCGTCTAAGATTTTAAGGTTGATCTCCGGAGTTTTAAACTGTCCCAAAATTTTTGTTTTGCCATCGGTGTCAGAAATAATTATTTTACCCGGAGCTGAATTTAAAAGCCTAAGAAGCAAGGGTTTGGCTACTGATTTAATTAACGGACCATTTGGATCAAGTTTTCTTGACTCAAGATAGTTCAAGTAGTCTACGTTTCCGAATCTGCCATTTGAATAATCTCCTTTTAGTCGACTATTGTAAAATGAATTCGGCACAGAACTATTTTTTAGACCTAAATTATTTAAAGTACCTATCTCTTTGTCTAACGGTTCAAAGTTTAAGTTTTCCATTTGGGAAGTTTTGACAGTCGATTTAGTAATTAGATTATCAGAATATATGTACCGGGGAAAATTGTTTTTATAAAGGCTCTAAATTTATTTTACCGCGGCCTCTGCCGCCACGACGTCCGCGCCGCCCGTCGCGCTCCTCGCCGCGCTCGGTGCGCTCGGGCCGTTCGCCACGCTCGGCGCGATCCGCGGCAGGCGCCGCGGGCTGGGCCGGCGCCGGCACGGCCGCCCGTGCGCCGTCGCCGCTCGGCGTGCCGACTTCGAGCTGTCCGTTCTCCAGCTTGGTGACCGTGAGCAATCCGCGGGACGCCGCGTCCTGCACGAACTTCGAGAACTTGGCGTGGCCGGTGTTCTTCTCGTCGAACGTGCCGTCGATGTCCTGCATGACCTGCTTGAGCCGGTCGGAGCGCATCACGTCGCCGTTGCGCTGCATGCGCGTGATCGCTTCGCTGACCAGCTCCCACGGGTCGTACTTGCGCGCCGCCTCTTCCTCCTCGTTCGCCTTCACCAGTCCGGCCAGCGCGTTGTAGCTGTAGTACTCGTCGCAGTTCATGACGAGCAGGTCGCTGGACGACTCGCGGATGCCGACGCCGATCACGTACTTGCCGTACTCCTTGAGCTTGATGACGAGGCTGGAGAAGTCGGAATCGCCGGAGAGGAGGATGATCGTCCCGATCTCGGGGCGCGTGAACACCAGCTCCATGGCGTCGATGGCCAGGCGGATGTCGGTCGCGTTCTTCTTTGCCGATCCGTAGGCGGGAGCGAAGATGAGGTCGAT
>DAIDJA010000001.1 GCA_027451605.1 Acidimicrobiales bacterium | reverse complement strand
ATCGTTCAAAGATTTAGATAATCAAATTGAATCGTTACGTAAAGATCAAAAAGTGGCTGCCGGAAAGCAAAATTTCGAACTTGAAAATTCCTTAAAAGAGCAAGAACTTGCATTAATTGCCGAAAGACAGCAGGTTGAATCAAAAATGCGTGCCGAAGGAGTTGATCTCTTTGACATAGTGGATGAAGAGGTAATCGCCGAAGTATTGGCTACTTGGACGGGCATACCGGTTTATAAGTTGACCGAAGAAGAGACGGCGAAACTACTCAGAATGGAAGACGAGCTCCATAAGAGGATTGTCGGACAAAATCAGGCAATAACGGCACTTTCTAAAGCTATAAGAAGAACCAGAGCCGGGTTGAAGGACCCCAAGCGACCTTCGGGTTCGTTTATATTCTTGGGTCCCACTGGCGTAGGAAAAACTGAACTTGCCAAAGCACTGGCAGAACTGCTTTTTGGCGACGAAGATGCTTTAATTCAATTGGACATGAGTGAATACATGGAAAAACATACGGTTAGTCGTTTAGTAGGATCTCCTCCGGGATACGTTGGATATGATGAAGGCGGTCAACTGACTGAATCCGTTAGAAGAAAGCCATTTTCAGTGGTATTGTTTGATGAAATCGAAAAGGCACATCCCGATATTTTTAATACTTTGCTTCAGATTCTCGAAGACGGAAGGTTAACTGATGCTCAAGGCAGGACTGTTGACTTTAAAAATACAGTATTAATAATGACGTCAAACCTAGGTACCGGTGATTTGGGTAAAACTTCAATCGGTTTTTCCAAGGGTTCCGAAGCAGTAACTTACGAGCATATGAAGCAGAAGCTGAATGAAGCTCTTAAGGGACACTTTAAGCCGGAATTCTTGAACAGAATTGATGATGTTATCGTATTCCACACCTTATCTGAAGAAGAAGTTGTTGAAATAGTTGATCTTATGATAAAAAGAGTTCAGTCTCAACTTGAAGACATGGGTTATTCTTTGGAACTTTCTCTTGATGCCAAAAAGTATCTCGGTGCCAGAGGGTATGATAAACAACTCGGTGCCCGACCGCTTCGTAGGGCTATTCAACAGCTTGTTGAAGACCCATTGAGCGAAAAGATCCTTTGGAAGGAGTTCAACGTCGGAGATACTATTATCGTAGAGGTTGAAAACGATGAACTCAAATTCCGATCCATGGAAGGATTTACCCCTCCTTCGATGGAGCTCGCCGGAGCCCCGGGTCCTTTTGATCCGACCGAACCGACGGAATCTTAATTTCATTTAAACAGTCGCAAAACAGTTTACTGATTAAACCAATATTTTCTGCAATTTTGTAGCACTTTGCTGTCATTATTTAATTATGACAGCATTAAGTGAATTTAAAGATCAAAGTTTGAATTGGGCCTCAACTATGAGGGGAATAGGCTACAAACAGGATTTTGTTTTAGCTCACGGAGACGAACCGGACTTTTATTTTCCGTTTGACGTAAATACCTCGAATCTCAGAGAGAACAGAGAAAACATTGAAAAATTGGTACTTTCTCCAAGGGCTACATTTTCCGAAGGTGCCGGAAATAGAAGTCAACCGGAGGTACCTGATAAATTCAGAACTTGTTTTCAAAAAGATAAGGATCGGATTTTACACAGCACGGTCTTCAGAAGGCTAGCCGGAAAAACTCAGGTATTTATTTTTCCCTCTGACCATCAGCGCACAAGGCTTACCCATGCATTGGAAGTGAATCAAGTTGCAACTTCCATTTCAAGGGCATTAAATTTAAATGTTGACTTAACAGAAGCAATCGCCCTCGGTCACGATTGTGGACACGGTCCGGGAGGACATGCCAGCGAAGCGGCATTGTCAATATTTTTACCTGACGGTTTTGATCATGCAAGTTTTGGAGCAGATATTGCCCTTAAAAGTTTAAATTTATGTTCTGAAACATTAGACGGAATTAGGAATCATACCTGGTCCAAGCCATCACCGAGTACTCAGGAAGGACAAGTGGTAAGTTGGGCCGACAGGATCGCCTATGTTTGCCATGACTTTGAAGATGCCAAAATTGCCGGCATCGTAAAAGAAAATGACTTACCTGAAGCAGTAACCGAAACAGTTGGTCTTGAAAGAAGTCGTCAGCTGAATTTATTTATATCTGCGGTAATATCTTCTTCCATCAAATCAGGCATTATATCCATGGACACAAAAACCGCCACTGCATTGGGAGAGTTTAGAAAATTTAATTATGAAAATATTTATATGCGTGACGACTCGGTTGAGCAGACCGAAAAAATTGTCAAGTTGCTTAGAAAAGTAGTTGAGTTTTTGGTCCTTGACAAGATTGAACTTAAAAATTTAATTCTTTCGACTACCGATCTTGATGAAAATGAAACTAACAGAAAAATTCAAGAATCGCCGACTATAACCGCAGTAGAATACGTCGCAAAAATGACTGATAAGTTTGTGATTGATTTGGCGGTTAATAAATTGGGCTATTTACATTCGAATTTACCCAAGCCGATGAGAATATAAATCCTTGGGTGAATGTTATTGAGTTTGGACTATAATTTCCATGATGATAGATTTAAAGGATAAGGTTGCAATTGTTACCGGATCCAGCTCTGGAATCGGAAAGGCAATAGCGGTTCAACTTGCAGAATATGGTGCACGTGTAGTCATAAATTCAGCAAAATCCGAAGCTTCCGGAAGGGAAGTAGCTGCTTCGATACCAAATTCCAAATATTTCAGGGCTGATATTTCAAGTAAAGATGAATGCCAGAATTTAATAGATTTTGCTCTGGAAGAGTTTGGTCGATTGGACATATTGGTAAACAATGCCGGAATTACAAAACTTATTTCTCACAGTGATATTGAAAAAGCAGATGTTGACGTATGGAAGGAAATTTTTGAGGTAAATGTTTTTGGGACTTGGCAGATGTGTTCAATGGCTTATAAGCATCTTGAAAAAAGTGATGACGGTATTATTATAAATATTTCTTCAATTGCATCTTTGCGTCCAACCGGCAGTTCAATTCCATATGCAGTTTCAAAAGCCGCGATCAACCATATGACTAAATTGTTGGCTAAGACGCTAGGTCCGAAAGTTAGGGTCAATGCTGTTGCCCCCGGTTTAATTCAGACGCCGTGGACTCAGGACTGGGATATTGCTCACGAAATAGTGGCCCAACAAGCCCCCCTAAAACGATCAGGTATGCCCGAAGATGTTGCCGATGCCGTTATAGGAGTTATCATTTCCAAATATGTTACCGGAGAGGTAGTACTGGCCGACGGAGGATGGTCACTTAACTCTTAAATATGTTAGGTTGCCGTGAATCCTTAGTACTCATCCAAAATTTGAAGGTATTTTTTCGGAGAAAATAGTTCAGTTACTTGCGCTGAAATATTAATAGCGCGCTGTTTATAAGTGGAAAAATTACCAAGAAATTCCACCGTTTTATCGATAAATTCGTTGTCTGATTTAGCTATAACTATTCCGTCAATTTCTTTAAACGGTGCCGATGAGCTGTCTGAAATAATTTGGGGAACTTTTAATACGGCAGCTTCGAGTATTTTGTTTTGAAATCCGCTTGCCAAATATACCGGACTTGTTGCCAATTTAGAAAAGCATAAAACGTCCTGGGGCTTTATAAAGTCTTCCACCAATTCGGCGTCAATGAGTCTGATTATAGATTTAACCTCTTTAGTGGGTCGTCTTCCGGCGATGCAAACTGATACCTCGCCCAAGCTTTTGCGTATCCCGGGAATAATAGTTTCACTTATTGCCCTTATTGCACAGATATTTGGCGGATAGTCCAGCGATCCCATAAATATTATTTCCCATTTAAAGCCACTTATATTTTTTGAGTTAATTAAATCTTCTTTGATGAGGATCGGAAAATATCTGCCGCTGACTTTTTCTGCTTCAGTGGGATTCGTTGAATAAGATATATTGTCTTCATCGTAACTTTCAAATCTTTTTGACTGTTTGGCAAGGACTTTATAAGCAAATTTCTTAATATGCGAACGATCAATTACCGATCTTTGATTGTAGCTAATTGAAAGTAAATCCACATAATCTAAAATAACCGGAACATTTAGTTTTAATAACTCCGGGTTGAAAGCTCGCTGGGTTAAGACAGTAATTTTTAGGATACCTTCATCATCGTTGATCTCATCGAGTCGGTTAAAAATATATCCAAAGTCAACAAGTAGAGCTTCAAGGGCCATTTTACCGGTCAGAACAAATTTAAGGTATTTAAGATTTTTAAATAGTACCTTAAAATTTATTGATATCGATGCTTTGATGATCTCAAATTCCAGCCCCTTAAGTTTACAGAGAGTTTCCCAATTCTGACTCCGAACGCTAAGACCTGACGGCCTTCTATCCGGGTTTATGATTATAAACTTTGACAAATTGTCCCTTTGTCCATACTTGATAATTATTTGTTGTTAGTATAAACTTTAATTTATTTTAAATTTGTATTCTGATCTATTAATCATTTAAGTCAAAGTTTCGGTTGCTCATTCAAGCGGGGTGATAACTGATTTAAGTAACTTTTTATTAGGTCACCTGCGAATCATTTATTGTCAGAATTTTAAAGAAAGTATAGATATAGTGAAAACAGTTCTGCAATCAAAGAGGTATCTTTTTATTTTGATGAGTTTTGTTATTGCCGCATTTGGTTTGTCAGCATGCTCATCGACTAACTCAGCCGTCGGAACCGTTAAGTCTTTACCAGCGAATTCACTCGGTGTACTTCATGTAGAGCACTTCTCGAGTCCCACTCAGCTTCCCATAATAGTTGATTCTTCGGGTAGACAGGTCTTCTTAAAGGGTGTAGCTCTTTCCGGTTTTGAAGACCAGAATTATTCCGGAGCCAAAGGCACAACACCCCATTATCCGATAAATCCTGCTGATTATAACGGTCAATGTCCCGTAAATAACTCTACCGCTCCGGATCCGCCCGTATGTGAGGTGCAAGCAAGTTTGCCTTGGAATGAGCAGTCTACTGCTTATAATTCACAAAATGATCTGGCTCAGGTTAGGCAGGACGGTTTTAATGTAGTTCGTCTCACAGTAAACTGGTCTGAAATCGAACCTACGGAAGGAACATATTCGACTGAATTTTTAAGCAGAATATCACAGGTGGTTTCTTGGGCATCTCAACAGGGAGTGTCCGTAATTTTGGATATGCACGAGGACGGATATTCTCGTTTTTTGAATCAGGTAGCAACTGCCAAACCGCCGTCCGGCTGTTCTCCGTCCACCGGACAGGACGGTGCTCCCAAGTGGGCCGTTATCACCGATAACCAGCCCAGCTGTTCATTATTCGGTCAAAATCAACTTAACCCCGCAATGGCCGCGGCTTTAACTAATTTTTGGAACAATACAAAAGTTAAGATCAAAGGTGAAGCTCCCGGATACGGATTACAGGATCACTATATCGGTGCGATGGCTTTTTTGGCAAAATACTTCAAAAATAATCCCACTGTCATTGGATATGAGTTAATGAATGAGCCCCTGCCGTACGGAAGCGGACCGATCCCCATCGGAAACCTCTTTCAGTTTTCGGATAACTATCTGTATCCTTTTTATCAAAGGATTATCGAAGCAATTACAGGTGTAAGGGACTCAAAAAGTACCTGCCAAACAAATTCTCCCGACGGAAGTTCGGCTATAGGTTACAGCAGCTGCGCCTATCCGAACTTGGGAATAAATACCAAAAAGCTAATATTTGTTGAACCTACCGGTTATAACAACGAGGTTGATTTTGCCCCGCAGCTGAGTTACGATCCTAATACTCCTAACCATTTACCTCCGCCTCTAACATCGTATCAAAATCTGGTTTATTCCCCCCATCAATATACTCATGTATTTACTTTGGACACATTTACCAAACCCTCAAGTTATCCCGGTCCAATCCCAGCCGATCAAATGGCGGTAAATTCTGTTGGATCCTTGGAGGCTCAGGCGTCTTCGGGAACCTATCCTCCAAGTTATGACTTTGCATTTCAGACTGCGATGGCCGAAGCCGAAGCCCTTAGAGCTGCACTTCTCGTGACAGAGTACGGAGATGCACCTTCGTCTGACGGTACAATTCTTGCCGGCATGGTTCGTGCGCAGGAAGATGCGACTGCATCAGGTATTTTTTGGACATTTAAGGAAGACTGCGGTACAGTCAAAAATCAATGTTCGGGCGGATGGGGAATTTACAATTCTCCGACTCTTCGTCCAAACAATCAGTTATATGAAAACGGTACTTTGAGAACTTCCAGACTTCAGATTATGTCAGGACCTTACCCTTATCGGGTAAACGGATTGGTCAAATCTATGGGATATGACCCCAACACAGAAAATTTTGCGGCAGTCATAGCGACTGATAATTCGGCTAAAGTCGGTGATTTAAATGCCGAAACCGAGATAGAAATTCCAAGTCTATATTCTTCGTCAAAGGTTTCGGTTATACCTTTGACTCAGGCGGCGGTAAGCGGCGGATACATAGATCAGCCCGGGGGCGGTCGGCTTTTGGTCGTGGCGACGAAAGGTTCGGGAACTTATGCTGTAGAGATTACCGGTCCGAACGGACAGGCTACAGCAACCGCACTTCTGGCTAGGGTAGAGGCTCAGGCGACAAATCCGTTGACCCCGATTTATGAACCGCAGGCTAGACAAATCTTAGAAGACTACCTTAATTATCTCGACAATTCAACTCCGGGCAATAAACTCAATTACAACATATTGTCGGCACTCTTAAACGTGGCTGTTGGTTCGCCGAGCCAGGACCCGAACTTGGGTTAGTCAGATTCAATTAATTCGGGAATTTTGTATAAAAAGACTCGATTTTGGTCAATTGTTTCAAACAGATGTTGATTCTAAATTATATTGAATCAATATGGATTTTAACTATAAAAGACCGGGGGATGAAATCCCGTTTTCGGTCGCATCGCTGGACACCAGCTTTCTAAGCTTTCCTCGAGTGAGGTTTATTAAGCAGGAAACTCCCTTGGAACATCTGGGAAGACTTAAATCCGGAGCCAATCTTTGGATAAAGCGGGATGATCTTTCCCCTATTGGCTTGGGAGGCAATAAAGTCAGGAAACTGGAATTTATATTGGCTGAGGCAATCATTATGGGAGCAACCGATATAGTGTCTGCGGGTGCCGAGCAATCAAATCACTTGCGGATCACAGCGGCATGTTGCGCCAAATTGGGTCTTAGGTGTCACTTATTTTTTGCTTCAGTAACCGGAGAAGCAACTTCGGGAAATCAGGATTTGGCGAAATTATTCGGGGCTCAAATTCATATCATAAAAGGAACGTTGGATGATGCAGTTATCGCAGCGGAAAAATTTGTCGCTGACCTCTCTGAAAAAGATCATAAAACCTCCGTAAGTCCTTATTTTATACCTCCGGGTGGTTCGATAGCCTTAGGATGTTTGGCGTATGCCCTGTGTTATTCTGAGATTACTCATCAGCTGAACAAATTTGCTTTAAAATCAAATTTTGTCTATTTGGCCGCTTCGACTATGGGAACTCTCTCGGGATTGATTTGCGGGGCTTCTCTGATGTTGAGCCGAAAAGAAAGTTTGGGAATTTCGCTGAGTTCTCTTTTGAAGATCAGAGCTGTGAACGTGGATTCTCAACAAAGTGATCCGCAGTCAAGAATCCTATCCCTGTGCAAGGAAACTCTGAGTTTGCTAAATAAGTCCGATAACTTAAATACAGAAATTTTTGAATTGGCAAGTGACAAAGAAGTTGTCGGTAGCTACGGGGTTCCGACTAAAGTTTCGGATTTTGCTTTGAGATATGCGGCTGAGACTTACGGACTGCTTTTGGACAGAACCTATACCGCAAAGGCTTTTGCGCAGATTTTGGTAGATGACGTTAATATGAAGTTTAAAGCTTCGGACAATATAATTTTTTTGCATACCGGGGGAATCGGTGCAAATTTTTCCGTACTTGATAACTGTTCGATTAGGTCAATAGCAAATGATCATTAAATAAACAGATTAAAATAATTTTGTAAATGACCATTTCTTATGATTTAAACTCAAAACAGCTCGAGGCAGTTAACACAACCGAAGGACCTGTGATGGTAATTGCCGGAGCCGGTTCCGGCAAGACGTCGGTTCTCACCAGGCGCATATGTAAACTGATTTCAATCGGTGTTCCGTCGGGAAGTATTTTGGCAATTACTTTCACCAACAAGGCCGCACAGGAAATGAAAGACCGTGTTGAAAATATGGTCGGACCATATGCGAAATATATGTGGATATCGACATTCCACTCGGCCTGCGTCAGAATTCTTAAAGAAGATGCGCACTTATTAGGCTATAATAAAAATTTTACGATATATGATACTTCCGATTCCAAGCGAGTAATCGATCGAATTATTAAATCTATGGGGCTCGATACTAAGCGTTTTGATTCCAGAGCCTTAAGATCTGCGATTTCCAACGCCAAAGCACTATTAATGAGCCCAGATTTAATGAATTCAACCTATAGTGGTTTCAGTAATAGAATCGGCGAAATATACTCGGAATATCAAAGTCAGTTAAAGAAGAATAACGCCATGGATTTTGACGATCTATTGGTAAATGTAATTAAGATTTTGTCTGAGTTTCCTGATACAAAAGTAAAGTGGAATTCAAGATTTAACTATGTTTTGGTCGATGAATATCAGGATACAAATCATGCTCAGAGTGTCTTGATAAAACATCTGGTCAACGAAAACAAAAACATATTCATCGTCGGCGATTTTGACCAGAGCATATATCGCTTCAGGGGGGCCGAGCCGACAAATTTTCTGGAATTTGAAAAAATGTTTGAAAATCCTAAGGTAATTGTTTTGGATCAGAACTATAGGAGTTATCAAAATATACTTGACGGCGCAAACGCCGTGATAAAAAATAATTTTTCAAAACAGACTAAACACTTGCATTCCGATTTCGGAAGCGGGGAAAAGATTAATGTTGTCACGGTAGAAGATGAGGCATCTGAGGCAAATTTTGTCGCTAGGGAAATTTCGCGGCTACATCTCAATAAGGTTGACTATTCAGAAATTGCCGTAATGTATCGTACCAATGGACAGTCCAGAGTTTTGGAGTCAGTGTTGAACGCAGAAAATATTCCCTATAAGGTAATCGGTGGACTCAGGTTTTTTGACCGAAAAGAGATTAAGGACGCACTGGGATATCTTCGGGTCGTAATCAATCAAAATGACGGTGTAAGTATCGAAAGAACTCTCAACACTCCCAGACGAAGTATCGGGCCGAAGGCCATAGCCGCTATTACAGATTTTTCAAACAAGAACTCAATGACATTATTTGATTCAATCGTAAATGCCGATTTGATAACGATCGGTAATAAGGCACAGGCCGGTTGCAGGGAATATGCCAATATTATAAAAGAGCTTCAGGAGCTTTATTTTAACGGAGAACCTCCGGTGGAGATAGTTCAGAAAATGTTTATGCTAACTAATCTAAAGCTTGCCTATGAGTTGGATCGTTCTGTCGAAGCGGAAGGAAAGCTGGAAAATCTGGATGAGCTTTTGAACTTGGCCTCTGAATACGAGACTCTTGATGAAATGCTCGATTCAACATCTCTTTCAACAGAAGGAGATGAGACCGGCGGTATTAACATGGTCAGTTTAATGACGTTGCATGCAGCTAAAGGATTGGAGTTTGACTCGGTGTTTCTTGTGGGTATGGAAGAGGGGTTGTTGCCTCATATAAGATCCGTGGAAAGCCCCGATAATCTGGAAGAAGAACGAAGACTTTGTTATGTGGGAATTACGCGAGCAAAACGAAACCTGTATCTGATATCCGCTGATTTAAGAAGTCAGTGGGGATCGGTTTCATTAAATATAAGTTCGAGATTTATCGATGAAATTCCTTCTAAGATAAAGAAAGTGACGGATTTGACTTCAAAACGTATTTCCGGGACATTTCGGGATTCCGGGAATTATCCGAAAAGGTCGTCGGGTCGCTGGGACAATGCAGACCAACTCGATTTTGAAAACTATGCCAAAGAGGTGAATAATGCGACTAAGACCCGTTACAAGACAACCGGCGCCGAAAATCTCGGACTTAAGGTAGGGGATGTCGTTGTACATACCAGGTGGGGCGAGGGTACGGTAATTTCTGTTTCGGGTGCCGGTAACGACGCACGGGCGATAATTAGATTCGTAACGGGCACTCAAAAAACATTTTTACTCTCAATGACTCCTCTTAAGAGGGCCTGAGTTGGTTTTGACTCATTATTTTTTATCTCGGATCTGACTGTGATTACCTTAATTTAAGAGTAATATATTAATTGGCATATATAAATCTGCAAATTGCGATGGCATTAGCAATTTGATCTTTATGAATTTTGAGACCGAGGGTATTTAAACCTGAAATTAAATTCATTTAATTATTTAAAGAAGATTAATTTGTTAGAACATTGGTAGGTTAAATTTTATGGTTACATCTGTAGCGGATAAGAAAAAAAATAAACGTCACGAAGCTCCTGCAATTAAAGATCAAAACAAAAATTTGAAGAATCAAGGCTCCAGCTTCTCAGGTGAAAAACCCCTCTTAAGAGGTAGGTTGCATCAGGTTGCATTTTTTGTCACAATTTTATTCGGCATCTATCTTACAATCGCAGCTCCAAGATTTTGGCCGAGAGTGGCCATGGTGGTTTATACACTGGGAGTTGGCGGTATGTTCGGTACTTCCACTCTTTTACATCGAGGCAAATGGTCGCCTAAGACTTTCAGAGTGGTTAGAAGATTCGACCATGCCATGATATTTTCGGCAATTGCCGGAACTTATACTGCAGTGGGTCTTATCTTACCGCCTATAACCAGAACCGTAATGCTGTCAGTGGTATGGGGCGGGGCGATTATAGGTGTTTTGATACGCGTACTTTGGATGACGGCACCCAGGTGGGCCGTTATTACACCATATGTTGCAGTGGGCTGGATGGCAGCTGCGGTATTCCCCGGGCTCTATCACGGACTCGGGCTGTTGGGATTTTCGCTGCTAGTCATTGGGGGGCTGACATATACGCTCGGTGCGGTAGTTTATGCCAAAAAGAAGCCTAATCCGTGGCCTAAGGTATTCGGTTTTCATGAAGTGTTTCACCTCTGTACCGTAATTGCCGCGGCCTGTTTTGCCGTAAACGTTGCCGTAGTGGTAATACCGAGAATTTCATAAAGGAATTTTTATATGGAAAGAAGATACAGAGTAGTAGTTGCAAAACCCGGATTAGATGGGCACGACAGAGGCATAAAGGTCATTGCCAGAGCTTTAAGAGATGCCGGATTTGAGGTAATTTATACGGGCCTGCACCAAACTCCCGAACAGATAGTCCAGGTTGCAATCGACGAGGATGCCGACGCACTGGGGCTGTCCTTACTTTCGGGAGCGCACCTTACTTTGGTTCCTAAGATTATTGAGCTTTTAAATCAAAACAACGTGGGTGATATTTTGGTTATGGTAGGAGGGATTATACCCGACGAAGATATTCCTAAGCTTGAAAGTGCCGGGGTTGCAAGGGTTTTTACCCCCGGGTCACCGCTTCAGGAGATTTCGGACTGGCTTGCGTCGACATTGGATGAGCGTGAAAGGGTATCGCGCTAATATAAAATTTACTACAAAGTAGTCAGTCTCGCAGTTTTAATACTTACTGATCCAATATCTTACTTACTAATCCAATATCTATTGTACGAACTCATTTTTTGTTCTAAAATCTCGCTTTAAGCTGGATCAGTTAATTAGCCAAGCCCGGTATGTTGCCTTTACGCCAAGCCGATATTAAGAATCGGCAATCTTTCAAGCTTTAGAATCAGGAAGATAATTGAACCGACGGGTGCTCATATTAAATTAAGATTGAAAGCACCGTTTGTAATCATTAATATAATTTAATGAATGAAACGATAAGAGCTTGTAAAACTTATGTCGTTGTGAGGCGGTCTGTTCGATTTTGCTCGTATTGATGCAAAGCGAACAAATGGAATGCCCGAAAACATATTGGACGCATTCTCAACAAATCTTTTAATTTAGGAGGATATATGGATTTATTTGAATATCAGGGAAAGCTATACTTTAAAAAATTTGGTATTCCCGTGTCCGACGGCGGCGTTGCTGACAATTTGGAAGATGCCGTTCAAATTGCCGATAAGATCGGATATCCGATAGTGGTCAAAGCTCAGGTGCAGGTCGGGGGAAGGGGAAAAGCAGGCGGTATCAAAATCGCCAACAACTTAGATGAGCTGAAAGAACATTTTCAAAATATCCTCGGAATGGATATAAAGGGTCACATAGTAAAAAAGGTATGGCTCGAAAGATCTTCAGATATCAAAGAAGAGTACTATGCTTCTTTTACCTTGAATCGATCCAAACGTCTTCATCTTTGTATGCTCTCAGCCCAGGGAGGAGTTGAAATTGAAAAAGTCGCAGAAGAAAATCCCGAGGCAATAAGCCGCTTGGATATTGATCCCTCCGGAGGTCTTGATAAAACCACTCTGTTGGACTTTGTAAGCTCGGCTAATTTAAACAGCGAGGCAGTTGACGGAGTCGTAGATATTCTAGAGAAACTCTATGAGTGTTTTGTCAAAGGTGATGCAGATTTAGTTGAAATTAATCCTCTGATCCTTACCACCGATGGCAGAGTTCACGCTCTGGATGCCAAGGTAACATTAGATGATGACGCTGCTTTCAGACATGAAGAGTGGAACGAATACAAGGGACAGGCCGATGCCGACAGTCGCGAAAAAGCGGCCCATGAAAAGGGCTTGAATTATATCGGACTGGACGGGACCGTCGGGGTAATTGCCAACGGAGCCGGTCTTGCCATGTCTACATGTGACGTGGTGAATCAGGTTGGCGGATCACCGGCCAATTTCTTGGATATCGGAGGCGGTGCAAACGCCGATTTGATGGCCGCAGCCTTGGAGGTCATAAACAGTGACCCGAAGGTAAAATCAATTTTGGTCAATATCTTCGGCGGAATTGTGCGTTGTGATGAAGTTGCCAAGGGAATAGTTACAGCGATGGCAAGAGTTGAAATCAAATCACCTATAGTTATTAGGCTGGACGGAACAAACGCGCCTCTGGCCAGAGAAATTTTAAATGAGCAAAAATCGGAAAAGCTGATACCGGAAGCCACCATGCTGTCGGCGGCCAAAAAAGCAGTTGAGTTAGCAAATTAAGTTAGGAGCAAGTTATGAGCATTTGGGTTGATGAAAATACGAAAGTAATCGTTCAAGGATTAACCGGGGGACAGGGGAAATTCCACGGATTAAGAAACAGGGATTACGGTACAAAAATTGTTGCAGGTGTCACTCCGAAAAAGGGCGGAGAAAATGTCGAGGGTATCCCGATATTTGACACCGTTAGAGAAGCAGTGGACGCAACGGGAGCAACTGCGAGTTTTGTTTCGGTTCCTCCAGCGGCTGCCCCCGGTGCTATTTTGGAAGCAGCTAAGGCCAACATTGAATTTATAGTTTGCATTACCGAACATATTCCAGCACAGGATCAAGCGAGAGTCTTCAATATATTAAGGGATAGTTACCCCAATACTAGGCTCTTGGGTCCCAACTGCCCCGGAATTATATCCCCGGGAAAATGCAATATCGGTATAACTTCGGGCGATATTGCATTGGCGGGCGGACCCGTTGGAATCGTTTCACGATCGGGAACTTTAACCTATCAGGCGATATACGAGTTGTCGCAAAACAATGTGGGTCAAACTACCTGTGTGGGTATCGGTGGTGACCCCGTACCCGGAACCGTATTTGTAGATGCTTTAGCCGCATTTGAGAATGATCCAGATACAAAGGCCGTAATGATGATCGGTGAAATCGGAGGATCAGCGGAAGAAGAGGCCGCTGAATTCATAAAACAACACATGACCAAGCCTGTTGTCGCATATATTGCCGGTGTAACTGCTCCTCCGGGCAGGAAGATGGGTCATGCCGGAGCAATAATTTCAGGTAGCAAAGGTACTGCCGCAGCGAAAAAAGAGGCGCTTGAGTCCGCAGGCGTCGTAGTAGCTCAAAACCCTACAGAAGCCGGCGTAAAAATGGTGGAGATCGTCTCTAAGCTGAACTAAATAATACCTTTGTCGGACAGTTTAATGGTAAAAAGACTGGCGGTTTTGGTATCGGGAAGCGGTACGATATTGGAAGCAATTTTAGACTCCGGTATCGTCGTAGATCTTGTTGTGTCGGACAGACCTTGCAGGGCAATAAAAATTGCCTTAGAAAAAGATATAGCCGCTCAAATTGTACTTAGGGACGACTTTACCTCTGGATTTGACCGTGAGGCATATGCGGCGATCTTGACACAAGTACTCCTGGATCACAAAATCGATGTCGTTGCTATGGCCGGATTCGGGACGGTGTTGGGTGAGACAATATTTAAGTTTTATGAAAATAGGATCTTAAATACCCATCCATCACTATTGCCCAGTTATAAGGGTTGGCATGCCGTAAGAGATGCCCTCGAAGCGGGTGAAAAAAAGACGGGATGTACGGTGCATGTGGCCACGTTGGGTGTAGATGAAGGTCCGATAATTGCTCAAGAGACCGTAGATATTCATGATAACGATAATGAAGAAATTCTCCATGAGCGCATTAAATCCCTTGAGAGGACTTTATATCCGCAGGCGATAAAGTCATTTTTGGATAATCTAGATAATAACTGAATTTTATTGGAGCAACTTATGAAAGCACTTATTTCCGTATACGACAAAAGCAATCTGGTCGATTTCGCAAAAGGTCTTTTGGATACTGGCTTCGAAATAGTTTCGTCGGGCGGAACTTCAAGGTATCTAAGTGATGAAAGAATCGATCATGTAACCGTTGAATCCGTTACGCAGTTTCCCGAAATGCTGGACGGCAGAGTAAAGACCCTCCATCCTATGATTCATGCCGGAATATTGGCCGACTTAGATAAGCCTACTCACGTCACTGATCTAAAATCAAATTCAATTGAACCGATTAGTTTGGTGGTATGTAACCTATATCCATTTTTATCGAATCCGTCAATTGACCTAATAGATGTGGGTGGTCCCACCATGGTAAGGGCTGCGGCTAAAAATCATAAGCATGTCGGCATAGTGGTAGATCCCGCTGACTATGGTGATATCTTGGCCGAACTTAATGCAAATTCAGGTATATTATCAGATCAAACCAGGCTCAAACTTGCAGCCAAAGCTTTCAATCATACGGCCGAATACGACCGAGAGATTTCGAGATGGTTTAAGTCAAAAGTTGCCGATTCAAACAAAGAAGATCTTATCAGTCGATTTGATTTTAAAGATGAGATTGAACTTAAGCTCATTAAGTCTGATCTCACTCTGCGCTACGGTGAAAATCCTCATCAGTTCGGTGCATTTTATAAAACCGAAGGAAAGAAGTCCTGGATTGATGATTCTGTTTTGCATTCAGGAAAAAAACTTTCTTATTTGAATATTTTTGATGCCGATGCAGCTTGGAAGTTAGTCCACGAGTTAAGTAATATCACCGAGAAAAAACCGGCTGGTGTTGCTATCATAAAGCATGCCAATGCCTGCGGTGCCGCTATTTCGGATAATTTACAAGACGCTTATATCAAAGCGATGGAAGCCGATCCGGTTTCGGCTTTCGGCGGGATCGTAGGGATCAGCGGACATGTTGATTTAAATTTGGCACAAATAATTTTGGATAAGCCCCAGGCCGACGTATTAATCGCTAAGGGATTTGACGATGACGCTCTGGAGCTGATTAAGTCAAAGAGAAAGGTGCTCCGCGTAATTACCGCACCAAAGCCCGTCGGTGCACAGGTCGAATTCAGAGTAATCGATAACGGATTTTTGGTTCAAGAACCCGATATCTTGGATAGCCTGAACGGAGGAACATGGACCGTTGTCACCGAAGCTAATCCCGATGAAAGCGGGTGGCTTGATGCTGCATTAGCATATGTGGTATGTGCCAGGACAACTTCAAATGCAATAGTATATGCAAAGGATTGCCAGATCGTCGCAGTCGGAGCCGGCCAGCAAAGCAGGGTCATGTCCGCCGAAATTGCGACTATTAAAGCGGATGGCAGAGCAATCGGAGGGTCGGCGGCATCAGATGCATTCTTTCCGTTTCGAGACGGTGTAGATGCTATTGCTAAAGCGGGAATCACCACAATTATTCAACCCGGAGGATCGATCAGAGATGCAGAAATAATCGAGGCCGCAAATGAAAATAAACTGGCTATGATACTTACGGGTCAGAGGCATTTCAAACACTAACTTATTAAATTAACCCAAAATAATACGACGAAAAAAATATGACCGCAATACTAATACCCGGAAAACCGGTAGCCGAAAAGATAGAAGCCGATCTTAAATTGGCTGCGGCGGACTTTAAATTAAAGGCGGGTCGCAAGCCCGGTCTCGCGACTATTTTAGTGGGGAACGATCCTTCATCTGAAAGGTATATAGCCATAAAACAAAAAAAGGGTCAAGAGCTTGGTTTTAAGACGGAACACACCCATTTGGCTGAAGATGCTTCCACTAATGATTTGTTGGAGGTAATTAATAAATACAACGATGATGATTCGGTCGATTCAATGTTGATTCAGTATCCCACCCCGGCTCAGATTGATTTTGACTATTGCCTGTCCGCGGTACTGCCGCAAAAAGATGCCGATGGAATGCATCCTTTGAACATGGGAAAACTGGCACTTAGTATTCCCGGTCCTGTTCCTTGTACTCCGGCGGCAATCGAAGAGCTTTTAAGATACTACGAGATTCCGGTTTCCGGTAAACATGTGGCAATTTTGGGAAGAGGTTTGACGTTGGGAAGACCTCTTTCACTTTTGCTGTCACAGAAGCGAGAATATGCCGATGCCGCAGTCTCCATATTGCATTCGGGATTTAAAGAATGGCCTTCCATAACCCGTATCGCCGATATTGTAGTCGCCGCAGCAGGAGTACCCGGAATTCTCAAAAAAGAACATGTTAGACCACAAGCCGTAGTTATCGGAGCCGGGGTAAGATACTTTGGCAAGACGCTCTTAAGTGATGTTGACGACGATGTAGCCGAAGTAGCTTCACATATCACTCCCAGGGTCGGAGGTGTCGGTCCGATGACTGTCGCCATGCTTTACAAAAACACTATTAAATCGGCGATGAATAGCCTCACTTAAAATAGTTTCGGGCAATATATTTTAAAGGGTACATAATTATGAGCTATATAAAAGATCTACTCAAAATTGGGAAAACTTATTCTTTTGAATTTTTTCCTCCAAAAAATGAACCGGAACAAGCTACTTTAATAAAGACTCTTCGCGAACTGGAACCGCTAAATCCTTCGTTTGTCTCGGTTACTTACAGAAACGGAAGGATTTCAAGGCAGAGAACACATGATCTCGTTGCGGGGATAAGACAGACTACAGAAATTACGCCCATGGCTCACTTAATCTGCGTTGATCATACAAGGCTGGAGCTTGCCGAAATCTTGGTTGAATTGAGGAAGGCATCTGTGGAGAACTTGATGGCTCTTGCCGGCGATCCGCCCCGAAACGGGCAGGTAGAAGGTGAACTGAAATATGCCATAGAACTTGTTCAACTCGCACAGGCTATCGGAGGATTTTCAGTCGGGGTTGCAGCTCACACCGCCGGTCATCCGAACTCACCGGACTTAAAGACCGACCGCTATTTTTTGAAAGAAAAACTTAATTATGCGGACTTTGCCATTACTCAAATGTTTTTTGATGTCACAAGCTACTACCGATTGATCGACGAGATGGATGCTGTCAGAAACTTAAAGCCGATCATTCCCGGGATAATGCCCATAGGATCATATAGGTCTATCAAATCTATGATTAATATGGGAGCCGATTTTCCGGAAAAAATTGTCTTGACAATCGAAGATGCACTTAAGGGTGTTGATGATCCAATAAGAAAAGATGAAATTACCCAAAAAATCGGTATAGAAATGACTGTGGAGATGTGTTCGGATCTGATAAAAAATGATGCGCCCGGTCTGCATTTTTATACATTGAACAAGTCAAATCTTACGAGGGAAATTTACTCTTCTCTCGGATTAAATCAAAAATAAATTTGTAATTTGATACTTGAACGAAAATCAATGGGACTTTAGTCCCTAACTGCACAAAAGCCGCTCCGTTACCGTAGTTTTTGATTTGGCAGTTTTTAATTGGTACTAATCTTTATACTATGTCTGAACTTATTACACTTAACGAAAACGGAACATTAAACGTATCAGATGAACCGAGAATCCCCTTTATAGAAGGCGACGGAACGGGCGTCGATATATGGCCCGCTGCAAAAATGGTCTTTGACGCAGCGGTTAAAAAGCACGGGAAAAAGATAGACTGGGTTGAAGTTTTGGCGGGAGAAAAAGCATTTAACGAAACCGGTAGCTGGCTTCCCGAAGAGACCATAGAGGCCTTTAAAAGTCATTTAATAGGCATAAAAGGACCTTTAACCACGCCAGTCGGCGGAGGAATTCGGTCACTAAATGTTGCGCTTCGCCAAATCTTAGATTTGTATGTTTGTCTAAGGCCCGTCAGGTATTTCACCGGGGTACCGTCTCCGGTTGTACATCCCGAAAAAGTGGACATGGTAATTTTCAGGGAAAATACCGAAGATGTTTATGCGGGGTTGGAGCTTCAGGAAGGAACACCTGAAGCAAAAAAGTTAATCGAGTTTTTGAAAGATAATT